>NZ_JBVVAK010000131.1:0-22372 GCF_055792825.1 Microvirga sp. GN3 | reverse complement strand
CTGTCCTGAGGGTGGAGGAAACCTCTCCATTCTCAGGCCGGACACGACCCGACGTGACCTCTATGATCGTTCCAGACACCGACAGAGCCGGCATATCCTACCGCGGTAGCGGTTTAGTCCTTTGACCCAGCCTGTGTCAAAACGCGAACGGGTCCGATCTCGACGAATTATTTGTACAACAGCAACCCCATATGCCGTGGAATCCCCGGTCGAATTGGCCTCGCAAGACATAGAATTGCTCCAGCGGGCGACACGTAAGAGTTCTTACACAGCCAAGACCCGATGCGGACCTTACGGCTTCTCCAAGCCTGCTCTCTGCGGTCCGTACTCAAAGCGCTATGCCTGTGAGTTTGCGGCACAGGTCCAGCAGCCTGTCCTGGAAGTCTACATCCCGGGTGACCTTGCTCGGCTCCCGTGTCGCCATGTGATGCAGATACTGGCCCGTGAGACGGGAGAACCTGATGTCATCGGACGTGGCCAGTGCCACTTGGGTCGCGCAGCCTTCGGCTAGATCGTCCGGTGCGCCAGGTCCGCCCATCCTGGTTGGCACCCAGCCCGGGTCGACGGCATTCGCGGTAACGTCGGGCCAGAGGCGAGCGATCGCGAAGCTCAACGCAGTCACGTAGAGCTTGCTCTCCGAATAGGCGAGCGAGCCGTTCCAGCGCCGGGTCTGCCACAGGATGTCATCAAGGTGCGGCTCGGTACGATGCATGCCGGAGCTCAGATACACGAGACGCTTCGGCCGGCTCAAGACGGCCGTCAGGATGTAGGGGGCCAGCACGTTGACGGCCAGGATGTCCGGATGCCCCTCGGCGGTTCGCTTGAGAGCCTCGCCATACCCGACGCCTGCATTGTGAATGACAGCGTCCATGGCCCCATACGCATTGACCTGCTCGGCGATGTCCAGGGCACTACCGATGGTGCCGATATCGCGCACCACGATGGCGGTGGCCTGCGGCGCCTCACGTCGGAGGTCCTCGGCACGGTCCGCGTTCCGGGCATGGAAAACAACGTTATGGCCTGAGGTCAGTAATTCCTTCCCGGCCAGTAAGCCGAGCCCGGTCGACGAACCCGAAACGAACACGCGAGCCATGGTCAATGCTCCTGCCCAAGCGAAGAGGCCCCGCGCTCCACGGGGCCTTGCCTTTTACTGGCGCTCGTAGGTGACGCGGAAGCCTTCTGCCGGATTGGCGGGCATCAGGACCAGTTGATTGCCCGACACCTCAAACACGCGCTCCATCTTCTGTCCAATGAGGTTGCGCACCAGGGAGGACTGGACGGTCACCACGAAGGTCTTCTTGGCATCGTCGATGGCCACGGTGCCGTAGAAAGCCTCGTACCCGTTCACGGTGTAGGGCGTCAGCGCCGCGTTGGCATCGGGGTTCATCGCTTGGACCGACATGGTGCCGGCCTCGGAGAACACGATCTGGCCGGAATAGGGAATCGCCTGGAGGTTTCCCGGACCACTGCCCACCTGAAGCGAGGTCATGCGCCACACGCCAACGAGGGGAGACTTGGTGGTTTGGGCGAAGGCGGGCGCGCAAGCCCCTAAGGCCAGGGCAGCGACGGCGAACTTGAGGTAGGTCTTCATGTCAGTCCTCTTTTGCTGGTGGGAACGAAATGTTGGTTGGAGGATGGTTCAGGGGATGGCGATCGTCAGATGCGCTCGATGCGGACCGGGAACTTGCCGCGCACGCGCAGCGGCTCGAAGCTGCCCTCGAAGCGGCCGAGCCGGATCAAGCCGTCCCAGCGGTAATCGGCGTAGAACAGGGCCAGGTTACCCCAAGGCTTGAAGTAGCAGAGGTCGCCAGGCCGCTCGTTCCCGAACGGACCGCTGCCCTCTTCGGTGAGCTTGCGCGGCAGATGGACGATCTTCTCGTTGCTGCCGAAGTCCTCGATGGTCAGGGCCAGGGGAAGCATGGAGGCCAGATCGCGTGCCGTCGGATTGTCGTAGAGCGTTGCCGTCAACGCCAGATCGTTGAACGCAATCCGGATCCTGACGGCACTGGGCACTTGGCTCACTGGATCCCGTCCGTTCTGCCCGTGCGCCGCCAGCGGCAGGGCAGCGGCTGCCACGGCCCCGCCGAGCACGGCCCTGCGGTTCGGATATCGCAACGTCGTCATGGGTTGTGCCTCCTCACACCGGCTGAGTGGTCGGCCGGAACAGGATCTCGTTGACGTCGACATCCTCCGGCTGGCTGATCGCGAAGGCGACCATGCGGGCGAAGGTATCCGCCCCGACGGCGATCCGGCTCACGAAGTCCTTGGTGCCTTCCTGGATGTCCTTCTCGCTGATGTGCTTGAGCAGCTCGGTGCTCACCGCGCCGGGCGAGATCACGGTGGTACGGATGTCGTAGGGCTTCACCTCCCGCCGCAGGCCCTCGGACAGGGCGCGCACGGCGAACTTGGTGGCGCAGTAGACGGTCGCACCCGAATCGACGACGTGCCCGTAGACGGAAGAGACGTTGATGATGTGCCCGGACCTCCGCTCCTTCATGTGCGGCAGCGCGGCGGCAATACCGTAGAGCACGCCCTTGATGTTGACGTCGATCATCCGGTCCCATTCGTCGACCTTGAGCCGTTCGAGCGGGGCGAGCGGCATGAGGCCTGCGTTGTTCAGCATCACGTCGATGTGGCCGAATTCGCTGACCGCCACATTCACCAGATTCCTGACCTGATCGCGGTCGGTCACATCCGTCACTACCGCCCTTGCCTTGTGCCCGGAGGTAGTCAGCTCCGCAGCCAGAGCCTCGATGCGATCCGCCCGGCGGGCACCCAGCACAACGGTTGCACCCTGGGCGGCAAGGTGGCGTGCCGCGGCCTCGCCGAGCCCGCTGCTGGCGCCCGTGATGACTACGACCTTGTTCCCGATGCCTCCGGACATGAGGGTCGCTGATCTCTCCATCAAAGAAGTGTCATCCCGTGTCTGGTCGATGGCCATGCCGTGTTCTCCCGTCCGTCACGACCTGGATAGCCAGACGGGTCTTGGCCGACTAGAAGGTATAATCAGCATGTCGCAGTGAATGGAGTTCACCAATGCCGCGCGACGAGTTCAGTGAGATGCGGGCATTCCTTGAGGTTGCCCGTGAGCGCAGCTTCACGCGGGCAGCCGCCAAGCTGGGCGTGACCCGATCGGCCCTCAGCCATACGATCAGGGCCCTGGAGGAACGACTCGGCATCCGTCTCCTCGCCCGCACGACCCGCGACGTGGCACCCACAGCGGCCGGAGAACGCCTCATAGCAAGCATCGAACCTCATTTCGAGGGCATCGCCGCCGGGATCAGCGCGATCGGTGCCCTGCGCGAGAAACCCGCGGGCCACGTCCGCATCGTGTGCCCCGACGATGCCATCAACATGGTCCTTCGCCCCAGGCTGTCGGAGTTCCTGCGCGACTACCCGGACATCAGCGTGGAACTCGTCGCCGACAACGGCTTCACGAACATCGTCGAGCACCGGTTCGATGCCGGCATCCGGCTTGGCGAGGCCGTCGCGCGTGACATGGTGGCTGTTCGCATCGGCCCTGATGTGCGCTATGCCGTGGTCGGCTCACCCGAATACCTTGCCCGCCATCCTGCACCGGAAACACCACAGGGCTTGACCGACCACAACTGCATCAACCTGCGGCTCCCGACTTCGGGTTCGATGTACGCCTGGGAATTCAGGGAAGGCGCACATGAGTTCAGTGTGCGCGTCGAGGGTCAACTGACCTTCAACAACATGGAGCCCACGCTGGATGCGGCTCTCGACGGCGTGGGCTTGGCCTACCTGCCAAGGGAGCGGGTGCAGGCACACCTCGAGAGTGGTCAACTCCGGGAGGTCGTCTCCGACTGGTCTCCGACGTTCCAGGGCTACCATCTCTACTATCCCAGCCGCCGCCATCTATCGCCGGCGTTCGCAGCTTTCGTTGGGGCTTTCCGATATCGATCCAGGTAGGCTGCCTTGGATCGAAGAATCCAGCCATGGCGTCAGGTTTCCGGCGGTAAACGGCCTGAGCGCAAATGCTGGTGTCCATCAAGGGGTGAAGACGGGTACCTATAAGGAACTCGCAATGTCGCCTCTTGGCACCGGGCTGACCTAAGCCAAATTTCCGCAAGAGCAGAGTGAAGCGGACCTTTACAAGGCCACGCTTTAGGACTGTCCCTGGCCTACAACAGACCTTCATCACCTTTTAAGTGTTTAGTAGCCGCCTTCGACCGGGGATGTTGAAGCCGTAGACCTGTCCGGCAGCCAAAGGACTGGCGAGAGGCCACCAAACTGACCTTTTCCTGCCCAGGGCAAGTCATCCTCTCGCGAGATGGCGCTCGATCAAGTGGTCGATTGACAGTGCACCCGGGCCGCGGGTGAGCAGAAAAGTGAGCACCGACGCCCACAGCAGGTGCTCGGTCCAGGCCTGCGGATAGACGAAGGTTTGGATGACGAACACCATCCCGAGCAGAGGCAGCGTCGCGAGCCGGGTCGCCAAACCGAGGAACAGGAACACCGGAACCGTGAGCTCGACGAAGGCCGTGAGCTGCGCCGCGAGGACCGGGTCCAACAGTGGGACCTTGTACTCGTCCTGGAACAGCTTCACGGCGAACTCCCAGGAGCGGATCTTCAGGAGCCCGGAGTTGAAGAACACCGCGCCGATCCCGATCCGCAGGCCGAGCTGGAGGATCGATAGTGGAAATCGCTCCAGCCAGGCGCGGGCGGAGACAAACGACGCTCGCACATTCGTGAACAAACCGGGATGGTCCTGGGCAGAGGCCGTCATGGCTGCTCTCCCTGGTGTTGATAGATGACGGATGTGGCCAGCCCATCGGCGAGGAGTGCCGTCAGAGCACCGCCGGGATCGAAGGTTGGATCGAGCTCCAGCGCCTGCTCGGCCGCCGCGCCAAGTGGCAGGGCTCCTGCCACGGCGCTCCGGAAGGCGAAGGTCGCCGGGTCGAGGCGCTCGATTCGGAACCGTCCGCGTGCTCCCAGGACCTGCACCCAGACCGGAGCCGCCTCAAGCAGCAGGCGATCCGGCCTCTCCTCGGTGAGATAGATCCTCATCAGGTCGTCGACGGGCCACGGCGCCGCGACAAAGCGAAGGCCGCCCTGGACATGAAGGGCGAGGTCTGGGATCGCATCCGGCTCGAACGAGGCGAGCGCCCCGATCCCGACCGGGGGATCGTCGATGGCCAGCGCCACCTCTCCCAGATGCCATTCAAGACGCGCGAACCACCGCACGTACGGGATATGCTCGAGGCCGGCCCGGCGCGCGAGAAAGTCCGGGAAGCCTTCCGCGTATTCCGTGATGCAGGGGGCCCCAGGCGGGAACCAGCGGGTGAAGTCTGTGGCGGCGGCTCGCGTGAACGGCTCGCCCACCAGCCAGACCACGGCCGGAAAACGGCGAAGGATGGCCTCCACGAGACTGACCTCGTAGTGACGGCGGTGGATTGCCAGGCGGGCGACCGGATCGCGCCCGCCGACGAGGAGCGGAGCGACGTCGGCCAGCGCCCCGAGAACGACGGCGTCGCGGATGCGGGCCTGGACCTCAGCCAGCGACGGCACGGCGGTTCTCCGATTTGCAGACCTCGCGCGCGACGGCATCGGCCTTCGCCGCTTCCGCCAGGAGCGCCGCGAACGGCGGCAGATCGTTGTCCCACTCGATCATCGTCGGCGCCGGTCCGAAGCAGCGGACGGCATACGCATAGAGCTCCCAGACCGGAGCGGTGATCGGGGAGGCATGGGTGTCGATCAGCAGTGTCCCGCCCGGGGTGCCGTCATCTGCCTCCGGTGTGAAGCCGCCGAGGTGGAGCTCGCCGACCGCATCCGCCGGCAGGCCGTCGAGATAGGCATAGGCGTCGTAGCCCATGTTGTGGGCGCTCAGGTACACGTTGCTCACGTCGCACAGGAGCCGGCATCCGGTCCGGCGCACCAGCTCCGACAGGAACTCCGCCTCGGTCATGGTCGACGTTTCGAATGCGACGTAGGATGACGGGTTCTCGATGAGGTAGGCGCACCCGAGCGCCTCCTGCACCTCGTCGATGTGGCGTACGAGCAGCGCAAGGGTGTCGTCATCGTAGGGCAGCGGCAGCAGGTCGTTCAGGTACTCACCCTCATGGGTCGACCAGGCGAGATGGCCGGAGACGAGGATCGGATCGATAAGGTCGATCAGGCCGCGCACCCGTCGCAGGTGGTGGTGGTCGATCCCCTTGGCGCTGCCGATGGACACCCCGACGGTGTGGACCGAGATCGGATAGAGGCCCGCGATCTCGGCCAAAAGCTCGGTCGCGTGCGGGTTGGCGAGGAAGTTCTCGGGATGGATCTCCAGCCACGCCGCCGGCGGGCGGGTGGCCACGACCTCGGCGAGATGCGGGAGCCTGAGGCCGACGCCGGCTCCGGCCGGAAGGCGGTTTCCCGTTGTCATGGTCATGGCCACCCCTCCAGTCTTGGCGTGATCAGGCCTTCGGTGTCTTGCTGGCGTTGACGATCCGGTCGCAGTAGCCGGCCGGGACGTAGACCCACGCCTTCGGGTCGGCATTGACGCGCGAGGTGCCGGCGCAGGAGTTGTTGCCGGTCGAGGCACAGTCGTTCTGGCCGGCCTTGGCGATGCCGTAGCACTTCTCGGCCTGGAAGCTGGGCGTGGGGGCGGGGCCCGCCTGCGCGGACGCGATCCCTGGCGCAGCGACGGCGGCGGCCAGTGCCGAGGCGATCAGGACACGGTTGCTCATGGTCAATCCTCCGTTCGATAGCGACCCCTCTGGTCGCCGTGACGGCAAGCGCATTCGGCTCACCTGAGCGTGATTTCGCCGGGACGGGCGGAAAGGTTACATATCGATCCACGGCATTTTTCTTCGAGAGGGCAGCAAGCCGCCCGAAACCTCCACCAACGGAACGGCAGTCCCACAGGGTTCAGGCATGAATCGGCACGAGGAAACGGAACTTCGGCTCGCTGCCCTGATGCGTGCAGCCCAGAACGGCGATGGCGCCGCGTATGGGTGTTTGCTCAAGGAACTCACGCCGCTGTTGCGGCAACGGATCCAAGGGCGGTTCCGGGTTCTGGCACCGCAAGATGTGGAGGATCTCGTGCAGGACGTTCTCCTGTCCCTGCACGCTGTGCGCGCGACCTATGATCCGCGACGGCCGTTCCTGCCATGGCTGTTCGGGATCGTGCACAACCGCGTGGTCGACGGCGCCCGGCGATATGCCCGCCGTGCAGCCCATGAAGTCGCGGTGGAGCAGGTGCCTGTAACCTTTTCCGATGAAGCGACGAATAAGGATGGAGAGTTTGGGGATCCGGAGGCGCTGGCGCAGGCGATCCGGACGCTCCCGCCCGGCCAGCGCGAGGCCGTCGAGATGCTGAAGTTGCGTGAGTTGAGCCTGAAGGAGGCGGCCGCCGTGAGCGGGATGAGCGTCAGTGCCCTGAAGGTGGCGGTGCATCGGGCCGTCAGGGCTCTCCGGCGCGCCTTGGCGGCGGGGACTTAGGGCATGGACACGGACGGCCTGATCCATGAGCTTGCGGCAGACGCCACGCCCGTCCGCCCTCTCCCCAATCCATGGAAGCGGACGGGCTTTTGGCTGGCCATCGCGGTTCCCTACGTCGTGCTGATCGTCATCCTGATGTCGCCGCGCCCGGATCTCGGAATGCAGCTTGCCGATCCCCAGTTCCAGGTGGAGCAGGCTGCGGCTCTGGCGACGGCGATCCTGGCGGCCGTGGCGGCGTTCGCGTGCACGGTCCCGGGAAGAAGCCGTATCATCTGTCTGATCCCTTTGATCCCGCTCGCGATCTGGCTCGCCAGCCTCGGCTATGGGTGCCTCCAGGATTGGCGCGCACTTGGGCCGGAAGGGCTGCGGCTGCGCGTCGATTGGGATTGCCTGCCGGCGGCGGCGCTGGTCGGGATCGTGCCTGCGGTTGCGATGGTGGCGATGCTTCGCCGCGGCGCGCCGCTCTTCCCGCGGGCCACACTGGCCCTGGCCGGGCTGGCGGTCGGGGCGCTCGCGCAGGCGGGAATGCAGGTCTACCACGTCGGGGACATCAGCCTGATGGTGCTGGTCTGGCATCTCGGCAGCGTCGCCGCGCTGGCGGCGGTGGCCGGCTGGATCGGCCGATGGGTTCTGCGCTGGCCTTCACCGGCAGCCGTCCTCCGCCGGTCGGCATCCGGCTGAGTGGGCAGTGGTGTCGGGGCGGCTCTCCCTGACGAGCTGCGTAGGGCCAACATTCGAACGGAGACAAGACGATATGGCCATCAACCGACGCATGCTTCTGGTGGGGGTGTTCGCCGCAACGTGCCTGGGGTGGGCCGTGACGGCTCAAGCCGTTGAGCCGGGGCCCTTCGAGCCGGCGGCATTCGAAGCCGCCCAGACGGCGGGCAAGCCCATCCTGGTCGAGATCACCGCCCCCTGGTGCCCGACCTGCAAGGCGCAGAAGCCGATCCTGAGCGAGCTCATGCGCCAGCCGAAGTTCAGCGACCTCCAGGTGTTTGAAGTCGACTTCGACAGCCAGAAGGACGTGGTGCGCAGCCTCAGGGCGCAGATGCAGAGCACGCTCATCACCTTCAGGGGTGAGCGGGAGGTCGGCCGCTCCGTCGGCGACACCCGGCGCGACTCGATCGAGGCCCTCCTCGACAAGGCCCTCTGAGGTCCGCCATGATCGGCAGCCTCGGCCTGGCCCTGCTCGCGGGCGTTCTCTCCACGCTCTCGCCCTGCGTGCTGCCGCTCCTGCCCATCGTGCTCGGAACGGCGGTGTCCGAGCATCGCCTCGGGCCTGCGGCCCTTGCCGGAGGGCTGGCCCTGTCGTTCGTGGTGATCGGCCTGTTCGTCGCCACGATCGAGTTCTCGATCGGACTCGATGCGGGGGTGTTTCGCGCTACCGCGGCGGTTCTCCTGCTTCTCGTGGGTGCCGCCCTCGTCATGCCGCGGTTCCAGACCCGCCTGGCCGTCGCCGCCGGGCCGGTCAGCGATTGGACCGAGCGGCGGTTCGGCGGGTTCTCGACGTCGGGCCTCGGCGGACAGTTCGGGGTCGGCCTCCTGCTCGGCGCCGTGTGGAGCCCGTGCGTCGGTCCGACCCTCGGGGCGGCTTCCATCCTGGCCGCTCAGGGCCAGGACCTCGGGCAGGTCGGGCTGACGATGGTGGTGTTCGGCATCGGCGCGGCGCTTCCGCTCCTGCTCCTCGGCTTGCTGTCGCGGGAGGCCCTGATGCGTTGGCGCGAGCGACTGCTGACTGCCGGCAAGGGCGCCAAGACGGCCCTCGGCGCAATCCTCGTCGTGATCGGCATCCTGATCCTGTCCAGAGCCGACAAGAGGATCGAGGCCGCGCTCGTGGCGGCGTCGCCCGCTTGGCTCACCGAGCTGACAACGCGGTTCTGACCGTCCACCCCGGGGCGGTGTTTGCCTCATGAGGGAGGTCACAGGCCGGGCTGCGCCTCCTGTCGAGCCTGGCGTGCGCCTGTCAGATGCCCAGCCGCTGGCGCAGGCCGGCATAGCCGACGTCGTGGAGCGCCCGGGCGGCGTCCCAGCGTGAGACCGATTGGCCGAGTGATGCGGCTTGGGCTGCGCTTGAGCGCTTCCTTTCAGCCGTCGCCCTCGTTGCAACCCTTTGTTTCCGGACTGCGTGGTTGGGGCGCCACTCTGGTGTGGAACCCAATCAACTCAGTCGTCAGCAATGTGCCCGAATGAAACAGCGCCCCGCCACGCCTCATACCGCGGCGGTATGCTCGCCCCTGGCTGGATAGTCGTTCTTGATGATGAAATCCAAGGCCTGGATCATTTCGGCGAAGTTGGGCCGGACGAACGGCATCGACTGCACCGAGAGATAGTAAACCGTTTGATCCGGCCTGATCAAAAAGACGCCGGGCTCCGAGAACAGTGATGGCTCCTCGATACCGATCGAGGTCTTCCCCCGCGACGTCGAGATGTAAAGCCCCCACTTTCGGGCATCGCTCAAGTCCAAGCCATAGCCGATCCGCAGGTTCTTGGCCTGGATCTTGTCCGCCATCTGACGCGCACGCTCCTGTCCATCGGAGCTGATGGCGATGGTCGTGACACCGCGCGTGGCAAATTCAGGGGTCAGGCGGTCTAATTCCTTGAGATAGTTGGCGCAGATCGGGCAGTGCAGGCCGCGGTAGAAGCAGATGAGCGTCATGCGCTCCGGGCTTTCTGTTGCGAGATCGAACTGACCATGGTCGAGCGTCTCGACAACGAGGGCCGGCGCTTTCTGGCGGGGGATGAGCATCGGGATTCCTTTCACGAGAACTGGGCAGACCGGAAGCAATTGATCCTGCATCCCCGTCATGCCACACTCACGAGCATGGATAGTTCCAATAACATGATCGAAAGTCCTGCCACTGGACGGCGCGACAGGCTCTCCGCTTTCTTCGCTGCGTTTGAGTTGTCAGTGACGGTGGTTCCGAGCGGCGCGCGAGACGCGATCGCTAATCTCGTCATTGTTGGAGGCGGCGGCTCCGCAACGAGCGCCGTCTTATGTCCCCGCAGCAATGCGATGCTCGATCCTGAAGGCGAGGTCCTGGCAGCCGCCATCATCAACTTCGGGGGTGTCACAAACCCACTCATGAGCGCAATGCCTGAGCGAACCGTGATTCCCCTGAGCGAGGCACCCACCTTGCAAGCGGTTACCACGGCCTTTGTGGCCGAGGCCTCTGATACGCGATGTGGCCGGCAGGTCGCCCTGGACCGCTTGTGCGAGGTCATCGTCCTGCTTGTTCTTCGGAAGGTCATCGATGTCGGGTCAACCCGACCGGGGCTCCTCGCCGGCCTGTCCCATCCGGCGCTCCATCGCGCGTTGGTCGCCATGCACGACCAGCCGTCCCGCCTATGGCGCACGGAGGAACTCGCCGAGATCAGCGGAATGTCGCGGAGCCGGTTCATGACGCTGTTCCCGAAGATAGTTGGCACGACACCGGCCGCCTATCTCAACGCCTGGCGTCTGACGCTTGGGCAGCGTGAACTCCAGCGCGGCGAGCGCGTCAAGTCCGTCGCCCGGCGCGTCGGCTTTGGTAGCGCGGCAGCGTTCTCGCGGGCGTACACCCGGGCCTTCGGCCATTCACCTGTTTCCCTGAGAGGGAGCGGTACGGAGACCCCGGATATCGCTGCCGCCATGGAGCGACAGCGCAATGTTCTCTACGACCTCAGCTCCGCGCCTGAGACGGCTACGCTGATTGAGCCGCCACCCTAGGCAGGTCCTGGCACGCTGGACGTGCCATCCCTGGAGAAATTGCGTCCGCTAGGGGCCTCCAACGGCAAGCAATTGCGCTCGACCGAAAGGTCCGCTCCTGGCACGAGGCGGACCTGAGCCGGAGGGCAGCTAACCTGGCCTAAGCAGACATTCAGAAAGGGCAGGGGACTTCCTAGTTTAACCCGGGACTGTCCTTCCAAACTGAACAGGACAAGCGGTGTCAACGGAGATCGTGCCCGTCCCGTCCAATGGTAACCGCAAAGCGATGGTGCCCACGCTTGGCCATCGATGCGTTTGCTGCGGCAGCATTGTACTTCTTCAGGTTCCCCTGGCGCAGTCGATGGCTTGGACCATCGCCCTGACGGCAGCGTCCCTCTCGAGGCCGCTCTCGCGCTCCAGGATCCGCCACGTGAAGTAGCTGAGGGCGAGCCGCAGCACCGCGCGCGGCTTCTCGGTCAGGTTCTCGCCGAGCACCTCATGATAGGCCGCCATCGATGGCCCGAACCGCAGTTCGGCGATCTCCTTCGTCAAGGGATGGAATTCGGCATCACGCAACACGCATGCGGCCAGATTGGCGTTGCGTTCGTACCAGCCATAAACCGCAAGAAGGCCCACCCGAAGGCGCTCGCGCGAATCTTCGATCCCTTGCCAGGCTGCGGCATCAGGCAGGGGATCGCGCTCCAATGAGAGCCCCGAGCAGGCGAGGTAGAGGCTCCGCTCATCGGGAAAATGGGCGTAGAGCGTGTGCCGCTGAACGCCGGCCCGCTCGGCCACCATGCTGATGGTCGTGAGCGCCGGACCGACGCTGCCGTGCAGATCCACGGCGGCCTCGACGATCCTGCGCCGGGTCTCCGCCTGCTGTTCCGCGCGCCGCTTGAGGGTGTAGGTCCGGGTCATGTGTGTCTCGGCACACGGCACTGGGTCGCCAGATTGACCATCCGTCAGTTTCACTGCACAGTATTGTACGTTCAAATGTGACTGCTGTCCACCGTCGCCCAGTCCGGCCGGTGGCGACCACCCCGATGATCGCGTGGAGAAAGTCATGGGAACCAACATCAGCGAAATCGCCGACGGCATCTATCGGATCTCCGTTTTCGTGCCGGAGATCGCGCCGCCGGTCGGCTTCACCTTCAACCAGTTCCTCGTGCTCGGCGCCGAGCCGCTCCTGTTCCACACGGGCCTGCGGAGGATGTTCCCGCTCGTGTCCGAGGCCGTGTCCCGGCTCATGCCGGTGGAGGATCTGCGCTGGATCACGTTCGGCCACTACGAGGCGGATGAGTGCGGCGCCATGAACGAGTGGCTGGCCGTGGCCCCGAACGCGCAGGTGGCGCATGGCATGACGGGATGTCTCGTGTCGCTGAACGACATGGCCGACCGTCCGCCGCGCATTCTGGCGAACGGCGAGGTGATTGACATCGGCGGCAAGCGGATCCGCTACATCGACACGCCCCATGTGCCACACGGCTGGGATGCCGGGGTGATCTACGAGGAGACCAGCCGGACGCTGTTCTGTGGCGATCTCTTCACGCATCTTGGCAACGGTCCCGCGATCACCGAGAGCGACATCGTTGGACCCGCTCTGGCTGCCGAGGATATCTTCTACGACACGAGCCTCGGCCCGAGCATCGCGCCCACCGTTCGCAGGCTAGCCGATCTGTCCCCGCGCACCCTGGCCCTGATGCACGGCTCCTCCTTTGCCGGTGATGCAGTCGCGGCCCTGTACGATCTTGCTACTGCGTATGACAAGCGCCTGCGGGTCGCCATGGCCGAGATGCCGGCCTGATGGGCATCATCCCCTTCGGGCGGTCATCCACAGCAGGCCGACGAGGCCGAGGTTCAGGCAGGCCAGCCCAGAGAGCAGTCCGAGCGCAGCGTCCGGTCCGCTCCATTCGATCAGGATCGCCCCGACCAACGGCGCCAGCGCCTGGGCGAGCAGGCTCGGCATCGCCAGCGTGCCCATGAGCGAGGCATATCCGAGGGGGCCGAACAGGGCGAGGGGAAGCGTGCCCTTGGCAATCGAGCCGATCCCGTTGCCGGCACCACAGAACGCCAACGCCAGAGCCAGGATCGGGAAGCCGATGACGAGCAGGATCATTCCGATCGCGACCAAGGTGACGGAAGCCACCATGGTCCAGATCGGGTGATAGTGGCGCCCAAACGCCATCTCGACCACACGGGCACCGACCTGAGAGGGCCCGACCAGCGCCCCAAGGGCGACGGCCGCCGCGAGCTCGAGGCCGCGGGCTTGCAGGAACGTCAGCAGGTGCACCCCGATCATGGATGCGGTCACCGCCCCAAGGGTGAGAACGGTGGCAAGCAACAGGAAGGCCCGCGTGCGCTTGGCACCGCTCAACGTGACCGGGGCAGGGGCTCCGGGGTCGCCCCCTTATGGCTTTGTGTCCGGACCGACCATGCCGATGCCGGGCAGGACGAAGGCATGCAGGGGAAGCGAGACGAGGACCTGGATCGCGGCATAGACGCCGCAGGCCCCACGCCAGCCGAGGTGCTCGACGAGCCAGGCGCTGAGCGGCCAGCAGACCGTGCTGGCAAAGCCGCCCCACAAGGTGAGGGTGGTGATCGCCCCCCGGGCCTGCCTGCCGTAGAGCCGACCCAGCGTCGCGAAGGCGGCATCGTAGAGCCCGGCTCCCATGCCGACGCCCATCAGCAGCCAAGTCAGCATGTACACCGGGAGGCTGTGGGCGAGCGCCAGGGTGCCGAGTCCAGCTCCCAGGAGGATCGAACTGGCGGTGAGGACCGGACGGCCGCCCTTCGCATCGATGGTGCGGCCGACCCGCGGTGCGACCAGCCCGGCCGCGAGCAGGCCGACGGACAGCCCGCCGACGACCCAAGCCAACGACCAGCCCGTGTCGGCGGCGATCGGCTGCGCGAGCACGGCAGGCAGGTAGAAGGACGATCCCCAGGCGAGGATCTGGGTGATCCCGAGGGTGGCGATGACCACCCTCGGGCTTGGTTTCAGGGTGGAAGGATCATCCACCACGGCCTCGGTTGCGGCGTTCGACACAACTGATCTCAGCAGCAGCCAACTGGTTCAGCAACCTTCTCCGGCGCCTTTGCAGGACCGCATCCGCATCCGCTCTTGCCCTCGGCCTTGGCCTCGACATCGGCGATGCAACAGGCGTCGACCTGCGCGGGGGCAGGCCCGCCGCAGCATCCGGAGGATGCCGTTGCATCGTCAGCGGGGATGCTGGTCGAGCAGACGCCCGTCTCCGGCAGGACGAGGTGGATGTCGTCTGCCGCCGCGAGGTCGCCGGCGATGGCCGCCACCACCGAGCGGACCTGCTCATAGCCGGTCAGCATCAGGAAGGTCGGGGCGCGCCCGTAGCTCTTGATCCCCACCGTGTAGAAGCCCGGCTCCGGATGGGCGAGCTCGCGGTGGCCGTGCGGCGGCACCGACCCGCACGAGTGCAGGTTCGGGTCGATCAGCGGGCCGAGCGCCTTCGAGCTCTCCAGCCACGGGTCGAGGTCGAGCCGGAGCTCGCGGGTCAGGTCGAGGTCCGGGCGCTGTCCCGTGCAGACGATGATCCGGTCGACCGGGCCGACCTCTTGGAGGCCGCCCGCCGTCTCGCCCTCGACAACGACCTGCCCGCCGACGGCGCGCACGCGCGTGACGGAGAAGCCGGAGACCAGCGTGACCTGCCCACTGTCGACGAGCGACTTGAGGTTGGAGCCGAGCTCGCCTCGGGCCGGGAGCTGGTCGGCGCGGCCGCCGCCGTACACCCGCATCAGGTTGGCACCGCGCGTGGCCCAGACGATGGTCGTCCTTGGATCCCGTTCCGCCAGTCGGGCCAAGTCGAGGAGCACGTTCGCGGCCGAATGCCCGGCACCAACCACCAGAATTGTCCTGCCTTCGAAGGCAGCGCGGTCACGCCCAAGCACGTCCGGAATGCCGTAGGCGATGAAATCCGCGTGCTCGGCCTCGCCCTCGGCGAGGATGCCGCCCGCACCCAGGGGATTCGGAGCCGTCCACGTTCCCGAGGCGTCGATCACCGCCCGCGCCAGGTCGCGCCGGATCGATCCGTTGCCGTTGGAGACGGCGAGGACGAACGGCTTGGTCTCGCGTCCCTTGCTGAGCACCTTGTCGGCGCCCTGCCGGGCGATCGCCATCACCTTGGCATTGGTCTCGATCACCGCCGCCATCTCCGGCGTCGCGGCCAGGGGCTTGAGGTAGGCCTCGTAGAGGTCCGATCCCGTCGGCATGGCCCTGCCGGGAGGCTCCCGCCAGCCGTGGGCCTGGAGCAGCGCGCGGGCCGCCGTGTCGGTGTTGTACTCCCACGGGGAGAACAGGCGGACGTGGCCCCAGTCACGGACGTTGGCCCCGACGGTCTTATCGGCCTCGTAGACCTTCACGGGTAGGCCGCGCCGGATCAGGTGGGCAGCGGCAGCCAAGCCGACGGGGCCTGCGCCGATGACGGCAACGGGGAGGGCATCAAGCGAGGTCATGGCAGGCTCCTGGATCAGGATCGGCAGCAGGGGACAGGTGCGGGAGCGAGGGCATTGCGCAGGCGGGTGACGAACTCGGCCCAGCGGCGCGTCGCCCTCGTGCAGCACGCGGGACGGAGCCGCTCCACCGGGACGGCATAGAGATCGGTCCGTCTCAGGCCGATGTCGCGCAGGATGTGATCATCGAGATGGGACAGGGACAGCATTTCGCGGTGGGTGGCGGCTCGGCCTCCCCGGAGCAGGGAGGAGAGAAGGACAATCATCGGCACCTCATATTTCGATATTTCCAGCATCATCGAAACATTGGGCAAAAATAAATCAGGCGGCGTTCTCCGCCTGCACTCGGCATCCAGCGTCGGCGCAGCACTCGTCGGCCAGGAAGGCGATGAGGGCATTCATCGTTAGGTAGTTGGCCCGGCAGATCAGGGTCGTCGCCTGCCGCTCCTGCGTCACCAGTCCGGTCAGCAGGAGCCGTTGGAGGTGATGCGAGAGCGTCGATCCCGGAATGCCGAGGCGCTCCTGGATCTGCCCGACGGGCAGGCCGGCCTCGCCGGCCCGCACCAGGGTGCGGTAGACCTGGAGCCGGGTGGGGTTCCCGAGCGCCTCGAGCTGCTTGGCTGCTTGTTCGACGTTCATGGAAATACCATGGGCCAGCACGCGCCGCATGTCAATCGCTATTTCCGGTACTATCGAATTAAACGATCCCGGTTTCGGTCAATTCCCCATCCGCTGCTGCCGTCGGAGCTCTCCCGCCAGGCAGTTAGTGAGGGCCTCAGCCTGGGCCGGCTGAACGAGCGGCCACGGCTGACCGGCGATCTCCCGGATGATCTTGGTCCGGATGGCTTGGGCAAAGTGCGCCTTCTCCCGCACCGGGATAATGAAGGCTCCTGGCCCGCCGATGACGCAGTCGCGGAAGTAGAGCTCGAGATCGTCGATGTCCCAGAAGCCGTCGGGCCGCTTGAGCAGGATCGGCAGCCCGTTGACGGTGACGCCTTGCGCCACGGCCTCGTCCCGGGCCGCCGTCACGATGCGGCCCTGGTTGTTGGCCCCATCGCCCGAGATGTCAATCACCTGCCTCACGGGGGCGACACCGCTCCGGCGAAGCTGCCTGAGGCTGTAGTCGATCGCGCCCGAGACGGACGTGTAGCCGAAGCGCTGAATGGGGTTCTCGGCCAACCGGGCCGCAAAGCCATGGCCGTCAGCCGGCTGCTCGATCACAGTCCAGGGGACGACCACCTCCTGGTATCCGGCCCCGGCCCATTCCACGTACGTCACCGCGATGCGCCCCAGCATGCCGCTGCGGATGGCCTCGTGCACCTCGGGCGAGCGGAACGCCTCGACGAAGCCCTGCCGCTGGAGCTCCTGCTCGTCCGGCTCCATCGACGGGGAGACGTCGACGGCCAGCACCAAGGCCAGATCGACCTCGGTCTCGGCGCGGGCGCCGCGCGCCTCCGAGACCACCATCCCCGCTGTCAGCAGCAGGGCGGCAAGCCAGCGCGCGATGCCGGTCATCCGAGGCTCCCGTTCAGGCAGAAGGTCGTACATCCTGAACTAGGGCCGGGTACGGGGCAGACGATCCCCGGCCCTGCAATCCTGACGCGGTCGCGGCGGTGTGATCGCGGCCTGTCTTGTCGCATCAGGAGCGTGACACAAACTGGCTCCATGCGCCGAACCGCCAGCAGGAGGATCCCATGGTCGCGCTGCTCCGTCGCCTCGCCGTTGCGGCGACCGCCGCGTTCGTTGCCACATCCGCATCCGCGCTCGAGCGGCAGGTCTACGATCTCCCGCAGGGCGCTCATCCGCACGATGTCGCGCCGGCACCCGACGGGACGGTCTGGTACACCGCCCAGCGCAAGGGTGCCCTCGGCATTCTCGATCCCAGGACCGGAGATGTCCGCGAGATCCCGCTCGGGCCGAAGTCGGCTCCGCACGGGGTGATCCAGGGACCGGATGGGGCCGCCTGGATCACCGACGGCGGGCAGAACGCCATCGTGCGCTTCGACCCGAAGACCGAGGAGGTGAAGGTCTGGCGGCTGCCCGAGGACACCGGCTACACCAACCTGAACACGGGTGCCTTCGACCGGAACGGCGTGCATTGGTTCACGGGACAGAACGGCATCTACGGCCGCCTCGACCCAAGGACGGGCGACATCAAGGTGTTCAAGGATCCGGAGGGCCGCGGTCCCTACGGCATCACCGCGACGCCGGACGGAGAGATCTACTACGTCTCCCTGGCGGGAAGCCACCTGGCGAGAATCGATCTCGAAACGGGAGAGGCGAAGGTGATCGAGCCGCCGACGCCGAACCAGGGGGCACGGCGGGTCTGGTCGGACAGTCAGGGGCGTCTGTGGATCTCCGAGTGGAACGCGGGCCAGCTCTCCATGCATAACCCGAAGACAGGTGAGTGGAAGGCCTGGAAGCTGCCGGGCGAGAAGCCGCGCGCCTATGCGGTCTATGTCGACGAGCGCGACATCGTCTGGGTGTCCGACTTCGGAGCCAACGCGATCCATGCCTTCGACCCGAAGGCCGAGGCGTTCACCGCGCTGGTGCCGAAGTCGGAGGAGGGGGCGAACGTGCGCCAGATCCTCGGCCGCCCAGGGGAGGTCTGGCTGCCGGAATCCGGTGCCGACAAGCTGGTGGTGGTCCGCACCGGGAAGACGCAGTGAGGTTTCGGACTGCCGTCCTTCTCGGCTGCGCCGCCTCGCTGGAACTGGGATCGCCCGCCATGGCGGGTGATCCGGCGCGGGGCGAGCGGGTCTTCCAGTACTGCTACGCGTGCCATTCGGTCCGGCCGGGCGAGACGAACCTGCAAGGGCCGAACCTTGCCGACATCATCGGCAGGCCCATCGCCGGCGTGGACGGCTTCGAGTACTCGCCGGCCATGCGAGGTCTCGCGGCCCGCGAAAGGGTCTGGTCGGAAGCGCTGCTCGACAGGTTCACCGCAGAGCCCGAGACCGTCGTTCCCAAGACCAGCATGCAGTTCCACGGAATCGACGATCCTGCCGAACGCGCGGACCTGATCGCCTACCTGCGATCCATCCCTCGCCCTTAAGGGCACTCGCCGATCACGCTCTACTCCGCTGCCTTGATCTCGTGCCTCATGGCTCGCTCGGCGAGGCGCCTGGCCTCCTTTGCGGCCGCCTCCTTGCGCTCGCTGTAGCGGTCGGTGAGATAGTCGGAGCGGTCGCGCGTCAGCAGCGTGAACTTCACCAACTCCTCCATCACGTCCACCACCCGGTCGTAATAGGAGGAGGGCTTCATCCGGCCGGCCTCGTCGAACTCCTGGAACGCCTTGGCGACCGAGGACTGGTTCGGGATCGTCACCATCCGCATCCAGCGCCCGAGCACCCGCATCTGGTTGACCGCATTGAAGGACTGCGACCCGCCACTGACCTGCATCACCGCGAGCGTGCGCCCTTGCGTTGGCCGCACCGCTCCGGTCGAGAGTGGGATCCAGTCGATCTGGGCCTTCATCACCGCGCTCATGGCGCCGTGCCGCTCGGGACTGCACCAGACCTGGCCCTCGGACCAGAGAGACAGCTCCCGCAGCTCCTGCACCTTGGGATGGTCACTGGCGGTGCCGTCCGGCAGCGGCAGGCCACGCGGATCGAACACGCGGGTCTCGGCACCGAAGTGCCGGAGCAGGCGCTCGGCCTCGAGGGTCAGGAAACGGCTGTAAGAGCGTTCCCGCAACGAGCCGTAGAGCAGGAGGATGCGGGGAGGGTGCGTGGACACCCGCCTTGGCTCCAGCTTGCCGAGGTCCGGAGTGTCCAGGACCGAGAAGTCGACGTTGGGAAGGTCACTCACCAGCCATGGCTCCGGATTTCGACGGGGTCCGTACAGGACTCAGCAGCCACTGCATCAGTGCCATGGCTCCAAGGGCGCCGACGACCTGCGCAATGATGAACATCGGCACGTTGGTGGGTGCGATCCCCGCGAATGTGTTCGTCAATGCCCGGGCAATTGTCACGGCCGGATTGGCGAACGAGGTCGAGGCGGTGAACCAATAGGCAGCCGTGATGTACAGGCCGACCGCATAGGGGATCGCCTCGATCCGGAAGCGCACGAGCGTCAGGATCGTGACCAGCAGCCCGAAGGTGGCAATGAACTCGGCAAACCACTGCGCCGGCCCGGTCCTGGCGGTTCCGGCGAACTGGAGCAGCGGCAGGTCGAACATGCCATGAGCCACGAGCGTGCCGAGGCAGCCGCCGATGATCTGGGCCACCGTGTAGGAGCCGACGTCCGGCCAGGAGAGGGCGCGGTTCAGGCCCATGACGAGCGAGACCACTGGGTTGAAGTGGGCGCCGGAGACCGGCCCGAGGCCTAGGATCAGCACCACCAGGATCGCACCGGTCGGGATTGTGTTTCCGAGGAGCGCCAGCGCCACGTTTCCGCCGGCGAGCCTGTCGGCCATGATCCCCGAGCCGACGACGGTGGCAACCAGCAGTCCGGTCCCGAGCGCCTCGGCGGCCAGACGTTGTGCGGGTGCAAACGTGTCGGTCACGCGCTGGTCACCCGCCGTCCGTGCTCGTCCACCACGCGCTCGCCGTCCTCCTTGACGAACTCCCCTTGCTGCGGCGGCAGGAGCTCAAGGACCGCCTCGGACGGCCGGCACAGGCGCACACCCTTGGGCGTGACGACGATGGGGCGGTTGATCAGGATCGGGTGCGCCATCATGGCATCGAGGAGCTGGTCGTCGGTCAGGTCAGGGTTGTCGAGGCCGAGCTCCTTGTACGGCGTGCCCTTCTCGCGAATGACATCGCTGACCGGGACGCCCATGCGCTCGATGAGCTGCCGCAGCAGGAGCCGGGTCGGCGGTGTCTTCAGGTACTCGATGACATGCGGCTCGATGCCGGCATTGCGGATCATGGCCAGCGTGTTGCGGGACGTGCCGCAGTCCGGGTTGTGGTAGATGATGACATCCATGGGAAAGCCTCAGGCCTGGCGGCGGTCGAAGGGGAGGACGGTTGCGGGGGTCGCGCCCTCCAGGCGGCCGATCTCGCGTAGGTGATGGGTGAGGGCGATCTGGTCGAGGCTCGCCATCGGCAGCGCCAGGAAGGCGGAGATGCGGTTCTTCAGGTACTTGAAGGCCTGGACGAACGCCTTTTCCTTCTCGATGTCCGGACCCTGGATCGCCGCGGGATCCTCGATGCCCCAGTGGGCCGAGGCCGGATGGCCGGGCCAGACCGGGCAGGTCTCGCCGGCGGCGCTGTCGCAGACGGTGAAGATGAAGTCCATGACGGGCGCATCCGGCCGGGCGAACTCGTCCCAGCTCTTCGAGCGGAAGCCGTCGGTCGGGTAGTCGAAGCTGTCGAGCACCTTCAGGGCGGACGGGTTGATGACACCCTTTGGCTGGCTGCCGGCGGAGAACGCGTTGAAGTGGCCGGCGCCGTCCTTGCGCAGGATGCCTTCGGCCAGGACGGATCGGGCGGTGTTGCCCGTGCACAGGAACAGCACGTTGTAGGGACGATCAGCCATCAGCTTTCTCCTTCGGAGGGCAGCAGGGGGTCAGCGCATCGACCAGAGGGGCGCACACATCCGGGTGCCCGCCGCAGCAGTCCCGGAGCAGGAAGGTCACGACCTCGCGCAGTTCGTCGAGATCGGCCCGGTAGATGATGGAGCGGCTCCGTCGCTCGGAGCGGACGAGCCCAGCCCGGGCGAGGATGCCCAGGTGCGAGGACATCGTGTTGTGTGGGACGGCCAGCTCTCGGGCGATGTCGCCCGCCGGAAGTCCCTCCGGCTCGTGCTTCACCAGCAGGCGGAAGACGTCGAGACGCGTAGATTGAGCCAAAGCCGCGAGGGCAAGAATGACGTTTTCTGATTCCATATGTCGAGACTTATAGAAATTTGAGTGAAATGCAATGGGCCTGCTACAACGAGAATGCCCATGGCGAACCGATGGACAAGCTTCCCAGTGGTGATCAGCTCACGTCGCTAGTGGTTAAAGTCTAACGCTTGGTACCGTCGACTAGACCAGCGCGCTGGATGGAAAGCGGACGTTCTCTTATCCTCTCGCACTACCGGATTTAACCCATTGCATACCGATGGAACGCTCTTGTAGCCTCGGGTATCGGACCTTGGCAGAAACAGCATGACACCTGATCCAATCTCTGGCACGGAACGCACATTGGCTGGCAAATGCCTGTGCGGGGCTGTGGAGTACGCGGTGGCGGACAGCTTCCGGTATGCGATGAATTGTCATTGCTCAAACTGTCGGCGCGCGACCGGTTCGGCCTTCAAGCCCTTTGCTGGCATCGAGCGAGACCGGCTGCGAATTACGCGCGGCAGCGATTGTGTCACGATCTTTGGCAGCGAAGCAGGTCCACATGATGTACATTGTGCGACCTGCGGCTCGCTTCTCTACTCTGTCGTGCGTGAGGCAGCCTATGTTCATGTCACCATGGGCACCTTGATTGACGAACCGACGATCCGCCCTTCGATGCACATCTTTGTCGGATCAAAGGCGAAATGGCATCAGATCACCGACGATTTACCCCAGTTCGAGGCATTCCCTAACGACTGATCTGAAGCCGCGCCCGTCCGGAATTGGCACGGCTCTAAAGCATACCCAACTTCTGCTTGGGACTGGCGTCGGGCATCGCAGACCGGGGACCAAGTGTTGGATTTTAACCACTAATGATCTTCACTAAAGACCTGCAACGGAGAGACCTGCGTGCCGAAAGAAGCTGGTAATGAGCTCAGGCCGTTGCTGCAGGCGGCCGAACTCGCGGCGGGCCAGGCGGTGCAAGTCGGCGA
>NZ_JBVVAK010000130.1:0-22495 GCF_055792825.1 Microvirga sp. GN3 | reverse complement strand
CCAGCTTGGCGCCAAGCCGCCGTACGAGCTCGAGCCCTCCGGCTCCGCCTCCTACGATAACGATCTGAGTTTTCATGGCCTTTCCGAACCGGCCTCCGATTAGGTGGGCTGCAGCTGTCTGGATTGCTGACTCATCATCTCATAGAATGGGCGCGCAGCTTGTTCATCCAGGAGCCGAACACGGCCCCGATGGCGCCCCAGAGCTGCTCCTGCGGCTCCTGTGGGAAGGGCTTGCCGAGTTCCTTCTCGACCAGGCTCTTGTAACGCGGGATCAGGGCCTTCCAGTCCGCGGCGGTCACGTCCGTGTCGAGGCTGTAGCCCTTGCGGTCCTTGTACTCGTCGAGGATCTCCTCGAAATGGTGGTGCTCGAGGCCGAGCACCACGTTGGAATACATCGTGATGAAGCGACGGTAGGAGTCATAGGCGAAGCGCTCGTCGCCGGCGCCCTTGGCCAGTGCCTCGACGGTGACGTCGTTGAGGCCGAGATTGAGCACCGTGTCCATCATGCCGGGCATGGAGGCCCGGGCGCCGGAGCGGACGGAGACGAGAAGCGGATTGGCGGCATCGCCGAAGGTGCAGCCGGTCAGCTTGCCGACATAGGCCAGGGCGTTCGCGACCTGGGTTTTCAGCTCCTGCGGATAGGAGCGGCCATGGTCGTAGTAATAGGTGCAGACTTCCGTCGTGATGGTGAAGCCCGGCGGCACCGGCAGGCCCAGGTTGGACATCTCGGCCAGATTGGCCCCCTTGCCACCGAGCAGGTTCTTCATCCCCGCCTGGCCCTCGGCCTTACCGTCCCCGAAGGTATAGACCCACTGCGTCATCGCTCGGTTTTCCTGCCAGACTGCGAAATTCCAATCATCCACGACGGTTCTCCACGCTATAGGGGTGCTCCGATGAGCCAATCTGGAGCTGGCCACGACCTCTGATGCCCGAACACGGATTCTGATAGGCCTGCTCGACAGCGCGACGTAACAGACCTATGCGCCCTGAAACCGCCACTCATCCTTGTAGCGATCGACTGCGAGATCCGTGTGCGAGACCTCCGGCACCCGACCGGAGATCAGGTCGGCGAGCACGCGGCCGGAGCCACAGGCCATGGTCCAGCCGAGAGTGCCATGACCGGTGTTCGTGTACAGGTTCCGGTATCGGGTCGCGCCCACCACAGGCGTGCCGTCCGGCGTCATCGGCCGCAGGCCGGTCCAGAAGCTGGCCTGCCTGACGTCGCCGCCCTGCGGGAACAGGTCCGTCACCGAGTGCTCGAGCGTCGCCCGCCGCGGCGCCCGCAGGCGCTGGCTGAAGCCGGCCAGCTCCGCCGTGCCGCCGACCCGGATCCGGTTCCCTAAGCGGGTGATCCCGACCTTGAAGGTTTCGTCCATCACGGTCGAGACGGGTGCCGCGTCCGGGTTCGCGATAGGCATGGTCAGGGAATAGCCCTTCACCGGGTAGACCGGCAGGTGGATGCCGAGGGGCTTCACCAGTTGCGGCGTATAGCTGCCCATCGCCGCCACGTAGGTGTCCGCGACAAGCACCTCGCCACCGTTGATCTGCACGCCGGAGATCCGGTCACCTTCCGTGAGCAGCTTCTGGACAGAGGTGCCGTACCGGAACCGGACCCCCAGTTGTTCCGCCATGGCGGCAAGCCGCTGCGTGAACAGGTGGGCATCCCCCGTCTCATCGCCGAGGAGACGCAGGCCGCCGGCGACCTTGTCCCTGACGAGACCCAGGGCCGGTTCGACGCCGACGCATCCTGCGGGATCCAGGATCTCGTAGGGAACGCCGTAGGCATCGAGAACAGCCGTGTCCTCGCCGATCCCGTCGAGCTGCTTTTGTGTGCGGAGGAGCTGGAGCAGCCCCTGCTCCCGATGGTCGTAGGTGATGCCGGTCTCCCGCCGCAGCTCGCGCAGGCAGTCCCGGCTGTACTCGGCCAGGCTCACCATCCGGCTCTTGTTGCGCCGGTACGCCTCCTCGGTGCAGTTGGCCAGCATGTGGGCGAGCCAGCCCCAGAGGCGCAACTCGGTGCGCGGCCAGAGCACCAGCGGCCGATGCCTCATCAGCAGCCACTTCATCGCCTTGATCGGGATCCCTGGGGCGGCCCACGGCGCGGAATAGCCAGGTGAGACCTGGCCCGCATTGGCGAAGCTGGTCTCCATGCCGGCGGCGGGCTGGCGATCCACCACCGTCACCTCATGGCCCTGCCTGGCCAGATAATAGGCGGATGTGACGCCGACAACGCCGCTGCCGAGAACGAGAACGCGCATGGTTCCTGAACCTCAAGAATGGTTGAACTGACAGTGCGAACAGGACCGCCGTGCCTTAAGAGCGGTCAAATCAATGGCTTGGCACTGACCGATCAAATGGAATTCGGCACTCTCCAGAAGCGGTGGACACTCTCAAAAGTCCGCAACCCTGCCCCATGCAGAGGCGCTTAGGCGCTCAGGCCTGTAGGGGCGTGGATCCACGATCGGTGGTTTACCCGTAATCAGATCCGCAATGAGGTGGCCAGCCCCTGGTCCAATGCCGAAGCCATGACCGCTAAATCCGGCGGCCAGAATGAAGCCCGGAATACGCTCAACCTCACCAATGGCAGGAACGCCATCAGGTGTGCTGTCGATATATCCGGCCCATACGTCGGATATCGGCATTTGCCGCATGCTCGGCATGAGATCGCAAGCTCTCGCGTGGGTGAGACGGATCTGCTTCATGTCAGGCTTGGGGTCGAGGATGCGGACCTTCTCCATCGGAGTCACTGCATCCAACCGCCATTTGCGCAGGGTCTCATGCCCCTGACGCCATCCTTCCAGTCCCCCCGGCGCAAGGCTGCGCCACCGCCGAGCGAACATCGGAATGAACTCGCGACTGAAACGGAGTTGCTGCGGTGTCGGGTCGACGCGCGCCCGACCGCTGATCGCGAGGGTATACCCGCCATTGCGGCGCCGGGTCATTGAGACTTCTGCGGTATGCAATGCGTCGGGCAGATCGTTCGCACCTGGTGCGACAGCCATGATCGAGGCTCGTATCGATGCTTGCGGGAACCGGATGCCGAGCTGGTGACAGAAGGATGACGCCCAGGCACCGCCGGCCATGACAGCGATCCGCGTGCGTATGGTGCCCTTCTCCGTGACCACCGCACTGACGCGGCCGGCGCTCACTTCGATGCCCCGTGCGGCGCAGTTCTGATGGATGGTCCCGCCGACCGCCATAATGGCCCGGGCTGTAACGGGAACGGCTCGGGATGGATCGGCCGTCCCATCGCTCGGTGAGAAGACTCCACCCTTCCAGACGCGACCGGTGGCCCGGCCGTGCTCCGTCGCCTCCTGCTGGCTCAGCATATGAGTGGTCACACCGACCGTTTGGGCGAAATCGCGCCATTTCGCCCAACCGGCCAGCTCATTCTCGTTTTGCGACAGATACAGGAGCCCGCAGCGGCGGAAACCGGTGTCCTCGCCCGTTTCCTCGGCCAGCTTCTCCCACAGATCGAGACTTTTCGTTGCGAGAGGCAACTCGCGCGCGTCACGGTTCTGCTGGCGACACCAGCCCCAGTTCCGACTGGACTGTTCCGCACCGACAAGCCCCTTCTCCACCAGCGCAACCTTCACCCCGCGTCGGGCCAAATAGTACGCCGTGAAGACACCAACCACACCACCGCCAATGACAACGACGTCCGCTTCCTGCGGGAGATCGGGTGTAGCTTCGATATGAATGAGCGGCGCTGGCATGGCAGATCTCCCGTCGTTTAGCGGGATCATAGGGGACCGGCCGCAGACCGATACCCCGTATCGGCCCAGCACAATGGAATCTCATGCTGTTCAGACAAGGGATGACAGGCGATTGTTGTAGGGGCTTTTGATCGTAGGCCCCGAGCAACCGATGAGGCGATCGCAAACCCATGACGTGTCATCCACACCGGCTCGTTCAGGCTCAGGAGCTGTAACACAGGCGAAACACGAGCGCCCATCGCCAGGAGATTGCGATCGCAGGCAAAACCGGCATAATTAGCGGATATAGTATCGAAAATGCGCGGATGCCAATGAAGCTCGACCGGATTGATCTGAAGATACTCGCGGAATTGCAGAAGAACGGGCGCATCACCAACGTCGAGCTGGCAGAACTCGTCCATCTTTCACCCAGCCCCTGTCTGATGCGGGTCAAGAAACTTCAAACCGAGGGATACATCGCCGGTTACTCGGCTCAGATTGACGTTTCCAAGCTTGGTCAAACACTGACTGTCTTCACGGAGATCACGCTCAAGAACCATCGTCAAATCGACTTCGCGCGCTTTCTCGCAACCATCGACAAGATCGACGAGGTCATGGAATGTCACCTTGTCTCAGGAGGCTACGATTATCTGATGAAGTTTGTCACGTCCGGCATCGCAGAGTATCAGACGATTATAGAACGGCTGATCGATCTGGATGTCGGCATCGACAAATACTTCAGTTATGTGGTGCTGAAGTCCCCGATCGTCAAAACGCACCTGCCCCTCGACAAGATCTTCGAAGCCTGAACACGGCCGTTCCATTCCTGTCAGCGTCGCGCATAGGCCTGCAGGAGTTCAGGGTCCTGCTCCAGGCTGTCGAGCCAACCTGTGTCGAGCTTCGGCACGGAGGCAAACAACAGGCGGGAATAGGGGTGACTGGCCTCGCCGCCCATGACATCCGGATTCAATTGCTCGATCTTTTCACCGGCATACATCACCGCCACTTCGTCGCAAATCGCCCTGACCGTCGAAAGATCATGACTGATGAACAGATACGACAGGGAGAGTTCGCGCTGAAGCTCCTTGAGGAGTTCAATGATGGCGGCCCCGACGACGGTATCCAGCGCCGAGGTGATCTCGTCGCAAAGGATGAGCTTGGCGTCAGCCGCCAAGGCGCGTGCCAGATTGATACGTTGTTTCTGTCCACCTGACAGCTCGCCCGGCTGCCGGTGGCGCAAGGCGCGTGGCAAGCGAACCATGTCGAGCAGGTGATCGACCCGGGCCTCGAGCTGCTTGCCGCCCATCCCATGATAAAAAATCAGTGGCCGGGCCAGGATATCGGCAATCGATTTCGCCGGATTGAGTGCGGTGTCGGCCGATTGAAAGACGATCTGGATTTCGCGTAACTCATGGCGGCTGCGTTTACGCAGATCCGGATCAAGCGGCTTGCCCTCGAACAGGATCTGGCCTTGCGCAGCCGGCAAAATCCCGGCGATCACGCGCGCCAGGGTTGATTTTCCGCACCCCGACTCGCCGATGATGCCGAGATTCTTTCCACGAGGAAGCTCGAAGCTGACCTTGTTGACCACCCGCAGCGATGGCATTCCGGCCTTATCGATCTTGCCATACCCGGCCACAATGTCCTTGACGACGAGAAGCGGCGCCTCGGGCTCGATGCGCCCGCCAGCAATCGGGACGCGCGAGGCCGGCTCGAAGGCGTCAAGCAACTCTCGCGTGTAGGGATGTTGCGGACGCTGCACAATATCCGTGGTCTGACCGACCTCCTGGATTTCTCCGTTCTTCAAAACGATGATGCGGTCGGCAATCTGCGCGACGACCGCGAGGTCGTGCGAGACATAGACGCCGGCTATTGCATCCCTCTTCATCACCGATTTGAACGCACGAAGGACCTCGACTTGCGTCGTCACGTCGAGGGCTGTTGTTGGCTCGTCGAAGATCACAAGCTTCGGATCACCAATCAGAGCCATCGCCGCTGAAAGGCGTTGCAGCTGACCGCCGGATACCTGATGCGGGTAGCGGTCGCCAATCGTATCGGGATCAGGCAAGGCCAGTGCCCGAAAGAGCTCAATGGCCTTCGTGCGCGCTTGCTCGACCGGCATCAAATGGTGAATCTTCGTCACCTCGATCACTTGATCCATGATCTTGTGCGCAGGGTTGAACGAGGCAGCCGCGCTCTGCGGAATATAGGATACTTCGGTACCCCGCTTGCTCGCGCGTTTGCCCTCGGGCAAGGCGGAAATCTCCTGTCCAGCCAGCTTGACGCTGCCCTCGACAATGCGACATCCCGAGCGGGTATACCCCATCAGGGTCAGTGCGATTGTTGTCTTGCCGGAGCCACTTTCACCAATGAGAGCGACAATCTCTCCGTCGGCAATATCGAACGAAACGTTGCGGATGATTTCGACTGTACGGCCGGAATCCGTCTTTGCATTGACCCGCAGGTTGCGGACTTCGACGAGATTGCTCATGGCTCGCTCCGGTCGCGTATCTTCTGAGGCAGATTGTCGATCAGCAAATTGACGCTGATGGTTAGACTGGCGATCGCGATTGATGGAAAGATCACGGCCGGTGCTGCGAACGATAGCCCGCCGATATTCTCCTTCACCAAGGCACCCCAGTCGGCGAACGGTGGCTGCACGCCGAGACCCAGAAAGGACATGCTCGACAGCAAAAGCACGATGAACACGAACCGCAGTCCAAAATCGGCCAGAACTGGTCCAATGATGCCGGGCAGGATTTCGGAGCGGATCAAATAACCCAGTCCCTCGCCCCGGGCGCGGGCGACCGTCACATAGTCCATTGTATTGATATTCACAGCCAGCGCACGCGCGAAGCGGTAGCAGCCTGGTGTGTAGATGACGGCCAAAGTCACGATGAGGATCGGGATCGACGAGCCAACGGCAGCCACGATGACGAGCGCCAGGATCTTGCTCGGGATGGATGTGAGGGCATCGAGCGTCCGGCTCAGCACAGTATCGAACCATCCGCCGATCACCGCGGCTGTCATTCCCAGTGTGACGCCGCACAAACAGGCCAGGCAAACGGCAGCGAGCGAGATGCCGACCGTATAGCGCGCGCCGAGCAGGATGCGCGAGAGCATGTCACGGCCAAGATAATCCGTCCCCAACGGAAATTCGGCGGTCATCGGGCCGAAGAAGTCGAAGTCGACGATATCTCCGACCGGATGCGGGGCGATGAATGGCGCGAAGATGGCAACGAGAATCCATGCGACAATAATGAGAAACGATATCACGCCGACAAGGGAAAACCGGTATCCGAAGCGGGGCAGCCTGGTTTTCTGCGGAAGGGAAAGGGACATGGTCATTGAAGCCTCGGATTTGAGACGATGGCAACGAGGTCGGCAATGGTGATCAGAAGCAGGTACGCGAGGCAGAAGATCATCGCGCAGCTCTGGATCAGCGGAAGGTCACGGGTCGAAACCGCGTCGAGCATGAGCTTCGCAATACCGGGATAGTTGAAGATCGTTTCGACAATGATCACCCCACCCAGCAGATACGACAGGGACAGGGCCACCGCATTGACGATTGGGCCGAGCGCGTTCGGCAGCGCGTGGCGGAGAACCATGCGCCGGCGCGACGCGCCCTTCAGAAGGGCCATTTCAACATAGGGCGTGTTGAGTGTTTCGAGCACGGCGGCGCGACTCATACGGATCATTTGCGCGGAAACGACGAAGCTCAGCGTAATCACCGGCATCGCGAAGGCCTTCAGCAGGCTACCGATCGACGTCACCTCATTGGCCATGGACAGCGCTGGCAGCCAGCCGAGATAGACCGCAAAAACGATGACGGCGATCGTTGCAACCATGAACTCAGGCACGGAAATCACCGAGATCGTGAAGATCGAGACGAGCCGATCATAGAGTGTCCCTCGCTTGATGGCGGCGGTGATACCAAGGGCCAGCGCAATGGGAACCGAGATCACGGCCGTCACACCGGCCAGCTTCAACGAGTTGACGAGTCGTCCGCCAATAAGGTCGGCAATTGGCATCTTGTTGACGTAGGATACGCCGAAATCGCCGGTGAGTAACTCGCCGAGCCAGTAGATAAAGCGCAGGAAAGCCGGCTGATCGAGGTGCATGGCCGTGCGCAGTCCGGCCACGGCTTCGGGCGTTGCGGCTTGGCCGAGGAGAATTTCCGCAACATCCCCTGGCAGCATCTCGGTCGCAAAGAAGATCGTGAATGCGACGAAGAGCAGCGTCAAGAATGCAATGACTACGCGTTTTGCGGCGAGTCTAAGTATGAGTGAGTTCATAGGACGACACCCGCTGATGATGATAATGCCTCGGCTCGGACGCGCAGACTTCATTCTACGCGTCCAAGTCAGATCACCAAGTCAGATCAACCGATCCTTAGGCCTCGAGCCACGCATGTTCCGCGAAAGTGTAGCCCATCATGCCGCCAAGCGGGTTGGGGGTGAGTCCCTTCAGCTTGGGCGAAATAGCATCGACAGTCGACATGAAGACAGGAATGACCGTGCCTGCCCCATTGGAGATCATGGCCTGCATTTCGCCATAGATTTGCTTGCGCTTGGCCTCGTCGAGGAGTCCACGTGCTTCAAGCAGCATGCTGTCAAACTTCTCCGACTTGTAGCCAGTCTCGTTCCAAGCTGCATCGGACTTGTAGAGCAGCGAGAAAAGGATATCGGGTGTCGGACGGGCGTTGATGTTGCCGAAATGGACGGCATCCTTGAGCCAGTGATTGGACCAGTAGCCGTCGGAGGGGACGCGGTTGATCGCCACCTTGAGGCCGATCTTGGAGGCCGCCTGCTGCACCACCACCGCATAATCTGGCGAGGAGTTTGCCGCCTCGGCGGCCGTGATCCGGATCTCTTGGCCGAGCACACCGGCCTTTGCGAAGAGAGACTTCGCCCGTTCCGGATCAAACTCGCGCTGCTTCAGTTCGGCATTGTGATACTTGTTCCAATCCGGGATCGGATGATCATTGGCGATCTCGGCCAGTCCGCGCAGGACCGATTTCTTGATCACGTCGCGGTTGATGAGGTATTTGAAGCCTTCCGCAACCCCCTGCTTGTCGCCGGGTGCCATGTCCAGGCGAACATTCAGGTTGGTGTAGCTACCGAGTTTCGAGATGAACAGGTTAGCCGCCGGGTTGTTCTCGAGCACGCGCAGAGAGCGTGGGTTGAGGTTGGCGGCGAGTTGGATGTCGCCGGAGAGCAGCGCGTTCATGCGTGCCGTCTCGTCCCCGATTGCGAAGAACTCAAACCCTTCGAGGTTCGCCTTCCGGTCCTTCCAGTAATTCTCGTTGCGCGCCGCGATCGAGCGCACCCCTGGCTGGAACTCCTTCAAAATGAATGGTCCGGTGCCGTTCCCCTTTGAAAAGTCTGTCGTACCGTCGGCAACGATCATGAAGTGGTGTAGCGCGAGGATTGTTGGAAGATCGGCATTCGGTGCTTGAAGCGTGATCTCAGCCGTCTGAGCGTCGATGGCCTTCACTTGGACGATCTGCTTCGCGAGCGCGTTGACCTTCGAGCCGACGGCTGGATCCAGGTGTCGGTTGAGCGAAAACACGACGTCGGCTGAGGTTAGGCTCTTTCCGTCGTGGAAGGTTACACCCTTGCGCAGCTTGACGACCCAAACCTTTGCGTCGTTGCTTTCGATGCTTTCGGCCAACTCCATCGTCGTCTCGCCGGCACCGTTGAGGAACGTGAGACGGTTGTACAAGGCAGAACAACGAACATAGTCGGTCGCGTTCGATGCTTTCGCCGGGTCGAGCGTATCAGCGGTTGAAGCAGAGAAGCCTGCCGCCTTGATGAAGCCGCCCTTCACAGGTTCAGCGGCAACTGCCGCCGTCGCACGCCCGAGGATGGTGGCGCCGGTGGTTGCCGCGACCCCGCCCATGAACATCATCTGCAGGAGTTCCCGGCGGCTTGCACCGCGACGGATAGCGCTCTCGACCATCGCATCGTCGGAAGAAGTCCAGTTGGCAATCTTGTCCATAGCAGTTCCCTTTTTTATCTAGTGGCTGACTTCTGGTTATTCTTGTTGGCCTCCTCGGCGTAAGCTTAGAAATCTCAGGCTGACCCAGCTCCGCTACCGATAAGGGTTAGTTTGGCGGCTATTGCTCGCCGATTGCGCTGAATCTTGGATAGCTCGCGGCACAAAATTGCGAATATGACGCCTCGGCAACATTTATGCCGCGAGGTTGCCGGCTTCCAACCCGCTCATCGGACCATTGCTGCACGGACATCCGGATCTTCCAGTGTCTGATCGAGCGTCATCCGGGTGCAATCGATAATCCTGTCGATGTCCTCTTCCGTGCAGCAGAGTGGCGGTGCGTAACCCAGCACTCCGTTGGCAAAGGCCCGGATGATGAGCCCTTTCTCCCATGCTCTGTCGAAGATCCGGCGTGCGGGATCTGCCGCTGCCGGCAGCGGCGTCTTGCGTTGCTTGTCGGTAACGAGTTCGACGGCCGCTAACATGCCGCGCCCCCGGACATCGCCGACCAGCGGGTGGTCCGCGAGGGACTGCAGACCGGCCATCAGCCGCTTGCCAGCCCGCACGCCGTTCTCCAGCAAGCCATCCTCGTAGAGCCGCAGACATTCCAGTCCGACTGCAGCACTGACGGGGTGGGCCGAGTAGGTGTAACCGTGGCCAACCGCGGTCATACCGGCGCCGTCAGCAATGGTGTTGTAGACCCGATCGGACATGAAGACAGCGCCGAGTGGCACATAACCGGAGGTCAGCCCCTTGGCCGTGGTCATGAGATCAGGCACGACCTCGTCCTCCGAACAAGCGAACAGTGGGCCCGTTCGCCCGAAGCCCGTGATCACCTCGTCTGCCACGAACAGAATATCGAGCTCCCGACATACGTCGCGCATGGCCTTCATCCAGCCCTTCGGCGGCACCAGAACGCCACCAGACCCCTGGATTGGCTCGACATAGAAGGCGGCCACGCGCTCAGGGCTCAATTCCTCCACCTTGGCACGCAACGCCGCCACGGAAGCATCGATGATGGCCTGCGGCTCCGAGCCGGCCGGATTGCGGTAGGCATAGTGAGACGGAATTTTATGCTGCCAATCAAACGGGACTCCAAAACCTGCGTGGAACGCCGGCAGTGCTGTCAAGCCAGAACCGGCCGTCGAGGACCCATGGTAGCCCTGCTCGACCGAGATGAACTGGTCTTTCTGGGGCGTGCCCTTGGCGTGGTAGTAGTAGCGGATAAAGCGGATGGTGCTGTCGACGGCGTCCGATCCACCAAGGGTGAAGTAGATGTGGTTGAGGTCGCCTGGCGCACGCTCAGCAAGCTCGGCTGCCAAGCGGATCGCCGGTTCGGAGCCCAGTCCGAAGTACCCGGTGGCATAGGGGAGCTCACGAAGCTGGCGGGTTGCGGCTTCCACGATGCTGTCTTGGCCGTACCCGGCATTGACGCACCACAGGCCCGCGAAACCATCCACCAAGGTGTGCCCAGTGGAATCCGTCACCGACGCCCCCCTGCCGGATTTCAGGACGCGCACGCCTCTTTTCTCATGCCCGCGATAGGAGGCAACGGGATGGATCAGGTGGGCACGATCAAGCTCGATCAGCGAATTGCTCAGCATGTTAGTCTCCAATTTAACCCAGCGCCTGGTTGACCAGCGCATATGTGCGGTATGGTGCTTCGGCTCGCTCCATCTTAGGGCCGCGTCGCATTGGGATGCCGCCGCCGGCATGGGCAAGGCCACGCTCGGCGAGCCAGGGACCAAGCCCAGTGGATAGTTCCGTGTCGAGGCGGACGAAGTCCCCTTCATGATGCGCGAGCATGAACTGGATAAGGTCTTTGGCCTGCTGGCTGCTCGACGCAACGACCGGTCCGATAACGAGACCACGGCCGAAGGTGCGCACTCCCGCGAATGCCTTGACCTCCCCCCTTTCCCGGATGACTGCGAACTGGGCCGCGTGCCGAAGGATGCTCATGAGCTTGCTGCGATCGAGGTCGCTGGCAGCGCGATCGAGTGAGCAAATTTTCTCATAGTCATTGTCCCGCGCCCAGGACACGGTCGCCGGGGCCTCGACCTTCAGGGCTTGCCCCTGATGCTGGATGATTTCGCCAACCGCAACGAAACCGAGTTTCTCATAAAGTGGCAGACCCTCTTTTGTCGCCACGAGCCGGCAGGTGCGTGCGCCCGCCTTGTCCAGCGCAGCATCCATCAGCTTCCGGCCAAGTCCGCGCCCGCGCATGGCTGCGTCCACAATCACCATGTTGATCGTAGCGGCATCGGAGCCGAAAGGCGTCATCATGGTCGTCGCGACAACACGGCCATCGTGCAGCGCCACGATGCCCTCGCTAACCGACAACACCAATTCCCAATCCTCGCGGCGATGGGGCCAGCCGGCCTCGCGTGACAGCAGGACGGCTCCATCGAGATGTTCTGTCTCCATCGCTTCCAGAGAGATCTGTTCCGCAGTCATTCCGTTTTCCGCATCGGGTTTCGTGTCACCTTATGAATAGACCAGGCTCTGAAGCAGCTCCTCCTGACTCCAGGGCCTGAGCGATGCGTTTGCGCTTTCTGTGGCCCCCACTTCCGCATCTTATGCCGCTCACCCGGCACTGCGGCCGGACACCGTGGGCCTTTGCCACTGTCGGCGACCCTAGTTTGGAAAACTCTCTGCCGCACCCCTCATTCAATACGGAACATTCTGCTTTTCCTCGCAGCAAATGCGGTGATTAGTCCATGAAGACGATCGCTATGATGCGTGGCAGGTCGGCACGCGGTGCCGGCGTGATTGCAAGGATTGACCCCATGAGCCAGTTTCGGCCGAAATACATCACCTTCGACTGCTACGGCACACTGACCAACTTCGACATGGCCGGCGCGGCAAAGAGAGTCTATGGCTCGCGGCTGTCCCCCGCTGCGATGGCACAGTTCATCAAGGATTTCGCGGCCTACCGGCTGGACGAGGTGCTTGGGGCCTGGAAGCCCTACGTCGAGGTCGTGCACAATTCGGTAGAGCGCACCTGCAAGCGAAATGGCGTTGCATTTCGACCGGAGGATGCCCAGCGCATTTATGAAGAGGTGCCGACATGGGGTCCGCACCCGGATGTCCCGGCGGGTTTGGCCAAGGTTGCCAAGGAGATTCCACTGGTGATCCTGTCGAACTCCATGAACAGCCTGATCATGTCGAACGTGGAGAAGCTTGGTGCACCCTTCCACATGGTCATCACGGCGGAGGAAGCGGGTGCCTACAAGCCGCTGATGAAGGGGTTCGAGTATATGCTCGACAAGCTCGGCTGCGGACCCGAAGACATCACCCACGTTTCCTCCTCCTTCCGCTATGACCTGATGACGGCCTATGACATGGGTATAAAGAGCAAGGTCTGGGTGAACCGCGGCCACGAGCCTGCAAACCCCTTCTATGAGTACACGGAGATCAAGGACATCTCGGGCCTGGCTGGTGCAGTGGGTCTGTAATCAGGAACAAGCAAGATGCAGTTCAAGTCTTACTGGCACGACACCACGCCACCCTTCACCATGGCGTCTCATGGCCCGGTTGCCGGACGATATGACGTTGCCGTCATCGGCGGAGGTTTCACGGGTCTGTCCGCGGCCCTGCACCTCGCCAAGGCTGGCGTGCGTGTCGTCGTGCTGGAGGGCGGAACGGTTGGCTCCGGCGCGTCCGGGCGAAACGGCGGCCATCTCAACAACGGCATCGCCCACAGCTACCTGGCCGCCAAAGCCCATCTCGGGGCCGACCGCGCGAAGGCGCTCTACCGCGCCTTTGACGATTCGATCGAGTCGATCGAACGCATCGTCAGGGAAGAGACGATTGACTGCGCCTTTCGTCGTTCCGGCAAGCTGAAACTGGCGTCAAAGCCTTCGCATATGGATGCACTGGCCCGCAACTTCGAGGTTCTTCACCAGGAGGTGGATCCGGACACGGCGTTGTTGCGCCGCGAGGATCTTGCCGCCGAGGTCGGATCGGACGTGTTCCATGGTGGGATGCTCTCTCGAAAGAGCGCCATGATGCATATGGGTCGGTATGTCACGGGCCTTGCCACGGCAGCCACCCGTCACGGTGCCACCATTTACGAGAATGCGCTTGTTACACAGCGCCGTCACAGTGGTAGTCTAACTGAACTTGAAACCCCGCACGGAACCGTTACGGCCGATACGGTCGTGTTGGCGACCGGGGCATACACGACAAAGAACTTCCCGTATTTTCGCCGCCGGATCATCCCCGTCGGGAGCTTCATCATTGCCACAAGGCCGCTCAGCGAGAGTGAAATCGCCGCGACCATGCCGGGCAACCGGACCTACGTAACGTCGATGAATATCGGCAACTACTTCCGTTTGGCCCCGGACCGGCGCATGATCTTCGGAGGCCGGGCGCGCTTTTCTGCCACTTCGGACCAAAGATCCGATGCCAAGAGTGGTGAGATCCTGCGCGCCAGCCTTGCAAAGCTCTTCCCGCATCTGGCCCGGGTGGAGATTGATTACTGCTGGGGTGGTCTTGTTGACATGACACAGGATCGGTTCCCGCGCGCCGGCTTCGCCGATGGCGTGTGGTTTGCCATGGGCTATTCGGGCCACGGCGCGCAGCTGTCGACACAAATGGGCATAGTGCTGGCCGACGCGATTATGGGCAAAGGCGATCGCAATCCGCTCAATGGCCTCGAATGGCCGACCATCGCCGGGTACTCGGGCAAGCCATGGTTCCTGCCAATGGTTGGCCTGTACTATAAGATGCTCGACAGGATCCAGTAAGTGTGGCCTGACGGTGAGAGCAATTGAGAAAGGCGGCTTGTGCCGCCTTTCTCATATTTGGTGTGCGGTGGGCATTCACACGCCCTGCCAGAGATGATCCTCCGGCGTGCCGCGCCGGCTTAGTTCAGCCCTCCCACATGCAGGGTTTTTACCTCGAGATACTCTTCGATTCCAAGTTGCGAGCCTTCACGCCCGATGCCCGACTGCTTGACGCCACCGAACGGTGCCACCTCTGTGGAGATGGCACCGGTATTCAACCCGACCATTCCGAACTCCAGTGCCTCGGCCACCCGCCATGAACGGCTGAGGTTCTGCGTATAGAAGTAAGCTGCGAGGCCAAACGGCGTGCCATTGGCGATCCCAATTGCCTCTTCTTCCGTCTCAAAACGAAAGAGCGGCGCGACTGGTCCAAAGGTTTCTTCCGATGCAAGCAGCATCTCGGTGGTTGCACCACCCAGTACCAGAGGTCTTGCATATTGCTGGCCAGCTGGAACAAAGTTACTCTCCGAGAGGATGTGTGCCCCCTTTGCCAATGCATCATCGACATGCCGCTCAATCTTTTCGATGGCTGCTGCGTTGATCATCGGGCCGATCGCCACACCGTCTTCAGTGCCGGCTCCAACCTTCATTTGTGCCACGCGGTTAGCCAGCCTCTCGGCAAAAGCATCATAGATGCCAGACTGGACCAGGATGCGATTGGCGCAGACGCAGGTCTGACCGCCATTGCGAAACTTCGACGAGATGGCACCTTCTACCGCGAGATCGACATCGGCATCGTCGAACACGATGAACGGGGCATTCCCGCCCAACTCGAGGCTCAACCGTTTGATACCATCGGCCGCGCCGCGCATCAGGAGCGCGCCGACACGCGTCGACCCGGTGAAGGAGATCTTCCGCACGGTTTCGTTGCCGATCAGCTCACCACCAATCTCGGTGGGCATGCCTGTGACGATGTTGATGACGCCTGCCGGGATCCCGGCCCGCTCGGCCAGAACGCCGAGAGCAAGTGCCGAGTAGGGCGTAAATTCGGACGGCTTGATCACCACCGTGCAGCCGGCCGCGAGCGCAGGGGCGACTTTACGGGTGATCATTGCATTGGGAAAGTTCCAAGGGGTAATGATTCCGCACACGCCGACGGCCTCCTTCAGAACCAGGATCCGCCGGTCCGGGGTTGGCGACGGAATGGTGCTCCCGCCGATACGGCGTGCCTCTTCAGCGAACCATTTGACGAAGCCGGCGCCATATCGAATCTCGCCGCGCGCCTCGGCAAGGGGCTTGCCCTGCTCGAGGGTCAGAATGAGAGCGAGATCGTCTTCATGCTTGAGCATGAGCGCGTGCCAGGCCTCAAGGAGCGCTGCCCGTTCTGCATGCGTCTTCTTCTTCCAAACCTTGAAAGCACGTGATGCCATCTCGATCGCGTCACGGGTTTCAGCCGCGCCCATGTCGGGAACCGTCCCGAGCACCAATTGTGTCGCTGGGTTGATTACATCGACGGTTTTGCCAGATTTTGCATCGCGCCACTCTTCACCAATCAAGCCGCGCTGGCGAAACAGCTCTGTATCCCTTAACTGCATGTCAGGTTTCCTTTTCGCTTAAACCAATGTTGCCAGAACAGCGTCTGTGATTGCCCCTGTCCTGTCTTTGCCGGGCACGGTGCCAACGCCCTTGGCAGTACTCGCTTCGATCGCGCCCATCACATCCCTCGACGCATCCGCCTCGCCGAGATGCTCCAGCATCATCGCGCCTGACCAAATGGCAGCGATGGGGTTGGCAATGTTGAGATGGGCGATGTCGGGAGCGGATCCGTGCACCGGCTCGAACATCGAAGGCGCGGTGCGATCCGGGTTGATGTTGGCTGATGCGGCAAAGCCCAGTCCGCCTTGGATCGCGGCGCCGAGATCCGTCAGGATGTCACCGAAGAGGTTGGACGCAACCACGACGTCCAGCGATTCCGGCGCCATCACCATGCGAGCCGCCATGGCATCAATGTGGTAATGCGACACCTCAATGTCTGGGTACTCGCGCGCAACGTCCCGTGTCACCTCGTCCCAAAACACCATGGAGTACTTCTGGGCATTCGACTTGGTCACTGAGGCCAGTTTGCCGCGCCGGGCCCTCGCTTGGTTGAACCCGAAGCGAACGATGCGCTCCACGCCCTTGCGGGTAAAAACCGCTGTCTCGACTGCCACCTCGTCCGAAGTGCCCGAATGCACCCGTCCGCCAGCTCCGGAATACTCCCCTTCGGTGTTCTCGCGAATGCACAAGATGTCGAAGCTCTGCGCACGCAGGGGACCGGTAATCCCTGGCAGCAGCCGGTGCGGGCGAATGTTGGCGTATTGGATAAATGCCTTGCGGATCGGCAGGAGGAGACCGTGCAGCGACACCGAGTCGGGCACCTCTGCCGGCCAGCCCACCGCGCCGAGATAGATCGCATCGAAGGCACGCAGCGTCTCGATTCCATCCTCCGGCATCATGGCACCGGTTTGCCTATAGTGCTCGCAGGACCAAGGAAATGTCGTACCCTCGAGGTTGAAACTGTGCTTGCTGGCCGCGGCCTGCAGTACGGCCCAGGCGGCTGCGGTGACATCCTTGCCGATACCGTCGCCTGGGATCAGCGCTATGGAATAGGTCTTCATGGCTTGCCTTCTCAGAGGTCGATGAGCACGCTTTTCGATTTGCGGTTGGCGAGATAGGCCTCCCGCCCGAGGTCCTTGCCAATACCTGAGCTCTTGTACCCACCGGTGGGCAGGATGTGGTCCCGTGACCGGCCGTATCGATTGACCCACACGGTCCCCGCTTGCAGAGCTTTGGTGACGCGTAACGCGCGGGAGAGATCGCGGGTGAACAGACCTGCTGCGAGCCCATAGGTTGGGTGATCCGCGAGCGCGAGTGCTTCCTCCTCGCTGCGGAAGGTCTGCATTGTCAACACCGGACCAAAGATCTCCTCGGTGACTGCCGGTGATGACGAACTGACGCCGGACAGCAAGGTCGGCTCGTAGAAGTAGCCAGGCCGTTCCATGATCCGCCCGCCGACGATGCACTCGGCCCCTTCCGCTACGCTTTTGCGCACGATCGCATCAATCCGATCGAGCTGACGCCGGGAGATAATCGGCGAGTACTGCGTCTCCGCGTCCCAGGTCACGCCGGGTCTAATACCGGCCATGTGACGGGCAAGCGCCGCACTCAGCTGTTCGGCTATCTCTTCGGAGACGATCAGACGCGAACCGGCAACGCACGCCTGCCCCGCATTGGCGAGAATGCCACGCGCGATCGCCGATGCGGCAAGGTTCAGGTCTGCATCGGCAAACACGACTTGAGGGCTTTTGCCCCCTAGCTCCAGCGTCATCGGCTTGATGCCGGTCCGCGCGATGTTCTGCATGATGGCCGCGCCTGCTACCGTTGAACCGGTAAAGCTGACCTTCGAGACGTCAGGGTGCCCAGTGATAGCATTGCCGGTCGTTTGGCCGTCTCCGAGGACGATGTTGATAAGCCCGCTTGGAATGCCCGCCCTGACTGCCAACTCGGCCATATAGAGGGTGGAGAACGGCGTCATCTCGGATGGCTTCAGCACCACGGCGTTCCCGGCGGCAAGCGCGGGACCCAGTTTCCAGCCGGCCATTGAGATCGGAAAGTTCCAGGGCGTGATCGCACCGATGACACCGTATGGCTCCGTCAGGGTCATGCCAAAGGCGGAGGCCGAAGTCGGGACGACGTCGCTGCCCTCCTTGTCGGCGAATTCGGCGAAGAAGCGGATCTGCTCAGCTGTGACGGCGATGTCGCCTTCGATCAGCTGGGCGATCGGCCGTGTCGAAGACACGGCCTCCAGACGGGCCAGCGTCACCGCCTCCTCTTCCATCAAGTCCGCCCAGCGTTGCAGTGCCTTGACGCGCTCGCGCGGGCGCGCATCACCCCAGCCACTGGTCTTCAGGGCCCGTTTGGCAGTCTGCACAGCCCGGTCGACAAGCTCCGCGTCCGCGACAGGGCATTCGCCATAGGCGCGGCCATCCGAGGGCCGGCGCATTTCCGGCCCACCGTCACCAACCGCCGCGACCGGCTCGCCATCGATGAAATGATGGAAACGAAACGCGAGCGTTTCGGGATCGAAGCTCAACGACATAAGGCACCTCGCACTGCTGTTCGATTGGAGACTAGCGTCGTGTGTGCCGCATTTTCCGTCGACGTCTGCACCTTGGGCAGCGCAGAATCGTGCCGAAAAGCTGTCTTGCGGTGAATTGTTTGGGAGACTGGCGGGCGCGGCTGCGCACCCGCCCGCTCCTGGATCACTCGTAGACGCAGACGTAGATCTTGCGGACTGTCTCGATGGTCCTCCAGACGCCGACGAAGCCGGGTTTCATCACAAAGCTATCCCCGGCGCGGTAGGTTTTGGTCTCACCGTCCTTTTCTTCGATTTCGACAAGGCCCGAGATGAGGTGACAGAACTCGTACGTCGTGCCCTTGATCGAGTGCGTTTCGCCGGGGGTTGCCTCCCATACGCCGGTCAGGACTTTATCCTGACGAGAGGCGTCCTGCGCCCAAGTCTTGAACGATGGATTGCCGGAAATCAGCCGTTCCGGTGCCGGCAGTGCTTCCTTCGGCGCGAAGTCCGGGTTGGTATCGATGGTGACGAGAAGCGACATACTTTTCTCCTTGCTTCAGTAACCGCGTGTCCGATCGACGAGGCCGATCAGCTCCTGGCCGGCACGATGGCGCCGGATGTTTTCAACGACCGATCGCGCCGCCGTGTGAGGCTGGGTCACGCTGGCGATATGCGGGGTCAGCATCACTTTCGGATGGCCCCAAAGCGGGTGCCCCTGCGGCAGCGGCTCCGGATCGGTTACATCGAGCACTGCACCCGAGAGCTTTCCGGTATCCAGCGCGTCGCGAAGCGCCTGTTGATCGAGCTGCGGGCCGCGGCCGACATGCACAAGTCCTGCGCCCTGCGGCAGGTGCTCGAACAGGCGAGCATTCAGGATTCCACGCGTTTCGTCGGTGAGCGGTAGAAGGCAGACCAGAATGTCGGTCTGCGCTAAGAAATCCGGCAATTGGCTGGTGCCATGGAAGCATTGCACCCCAGGCAAGTCGCGCGCGGTCCGGCTCCAACCCGCTAAGGGGAACTGAAACGGCGCCAGCCGTTCGATCGCCGCTTGCGCGAGCATGCCGAGGCCAAGGAAACCGAGCCGCCGCTCGGGCGCCTGGGGAACAGGGCGCGCTCGCCACTCCTGCGCCCTCTGCTGTTCGCGGTATGCCGGCATATCCCGATGCAGGGAAAGGACGCCGAGTGTCACATATTCCTGCATCATGCGGGCAATGCCCTCTTCCACCATCCGCACGAGTTTCACACTCTCAGGCACGCTGCCGGGCCGGAACTGGTCCACGCCTGCTCCGAGAGAAAACAGAACCTCGAGATTGCGGTATCGTTCAATTTCTTCCGGTGCTGTCCATGTCAGGAGATAGCGAACCCGCTCCGGGAGGACAGAGTCTCCCCTCTGCACGAACTCAATATCGGGCAGCTCTCGAGCGAACATCTCCCGGAAGACAGCGCCGCGCTCAGGATCTGAATTAAATAGGAAAACCATTGTGCCAGCCTATTGTTTGGAGGTCACGCTGCGAGCCGCGCACCCAAAGCCTCCATCATCTGCTGGCAGGCATGCAGTTCACCCAGTGCGATGTATTCGTCAGGACGGTGAGCGCGGTTGATATCACCGGGGCCGCAGATGATCGCCTCGATGCCCGCCTGCTGGTAAAGGCCAGCTTCGGTGCCAAAGCTGACTGCTGCGAGGGTCACTTTGCCCGTCAGCTCCGCCATCAGATCTGCAAGAGGACTATCCGCGGCTAACGAAAGGGCTGGATAGGCTGAGAGCTCATGCCAGATCGTCCTGAAATCTTCAGCCTGCAGCGCTTCGAGGTCCGCCTTCACTGGCTCAAGCAGCGACAGAGGCGATATGCCGGACACGGCACGCACCTCGATGTCGGCTGTGCATCGGTCGGGTATGATGTTGACTGCTTGTCCACCGGCGATAACACCGACTTGCAAGGTTGAGTATGGCGGCTCGAAATTCTGGTCGAACGGTCCCCTTGCAAGCAGCTCACCATAAGATACGGCCCTGGTGACGATGCCTGCCATGGCATGCACAGCATTCAGTCCAAGATGGGGTTGGGAGGAGTGCCCGGACCTGCCGATCACCTCCAGGCGTACTGCTGCTTTTCCCTTGTGCGCCCGCACGGCCTGCATCTGGCTGGGCTCTCCGATAATAGCGCCAAGGGGCTTCTGGCATAGATGAGGGAGCGCCGCGATGAGATGTGGAACCCCGCGGCAACCGGCCTCTTCGTCATACGAAAAGGCGAGATGAATGGGTCGATCGAGATTGCTGGCGGCAAGTTTCGGAAGTGCAGCAAGTGCGCAGGCAAGGAACCCCTTCATATCGGTGGTGCCGCGACCGTAGCGCTTATCCCCCTCGGACCGCAACGTGAAGGGGTCGGAGCTCCATTCCGCTTCACCGGCAGGCACCACATCCATATGGCCGGACAAGATATAGCCTGCCTTGTCGCGTGGACCGACAGTGGCAAACAGGTTGCACCGGTCCCCCTCCGGGCCAGGCAGAACCTCGACGCTCGCGCCGTGCGCTCTGCAGTAGTCAGCGATCCAGGCAACGATCGCCCCATTGGGCGAACCCACGACAGAGGGGAAGGCGACTAATTTTGCCAGAAGGTCTTCTACCATCATGCAGTTACCAAACGTATCAGTATGGAATCTTTGCCATTGGGCGACGGTAGTTCTCTGGCAGTGCTGTTTTCTGCCGGATTATGGTCAGGCACGGATGAAAATTTCGAATGCGGGGGCATATCAAGCCGAAACTACTGCAATCCCCGTGCGATGCTGTGATCAAACGTTAATGGCCGAGCGACAATGCCGGAAGCGGCTTAATTGCAGAATTTCCGGCAGTACGGAGCGTCGGCGATGTAATGCGATGCCAGGGAGGCGCTATAACACTAATGCGAAATCACTTACGCGTCGAATCCTTCGAACTCAGCTCAAGCGATATTGCATCTGTCGATGTAAAGATGCTGCGCGTCGGCTGACCGCATCGTCCCGAGGATTGGGACATGCTTCGACACGTAAGTGAGGGATTTGCTGTAATGGATGGGATCGGTCGTGTTTTTGGCACGGCGATGTGGTTTTCCCATGGAACGGATTTCGCGACGGTCGGCATGGTGATCACCTCACATCGCCTGCAGGCTCAGGGCAATGGCCGCTGGTTGATGGATCAAGTTCTCGACCGATGCGGGAGTCGTAATCTCATCCTCAACGCGACGCGTGCGGCCTACCCTCTTTACGTTGATCTTGATTTTGTGCCAAAGGCAACCGCCTATCAATGCCAGTGAGGTTGCAACGAGATCTCTCACCCTGGGATCCATGAATTGTGAACTAAGGACAATTTCGGAGGCTGATTTCGACGCGTTGATCGCGCTTAATGCACCTGCCTTCGGCACGGATCGAACGAGGCGTCTACATATTCTCGCGGGCGAGTCCAGGGCCTACGGTAGCCGGCGTGACGGAGCTTTAGTGACCTATGCTTTCTGTCGCAGATTCGGGCGCGGACAGGTTATCGGCCCGATTGTGGCTAGCAACGACGATGATGCCATCCGGCTTGTCTTGGCGCATCTAACAGAATTATCAGGGCAATTTGCGCGTGTTGATACACGCGGCGCATGCCGAAAGGAGCCGACATGTCCGAGCTGTTCTCTCTGCAGAAAGACAAGATCCGCGTCCTCCTGCTCGAGGGGGTGAACGACAGTGCCGTCGAGCTGATCAGGGGTGCCGGCTATACGAACCTGACCTATCTCAAGACGGCTCTCGACGAGGATCAGCTGATCGAAGCACTGCAGGGCGTTCATCTCCTGGGCATCCGCTCCCGGACGCAGCTGACCGGCAAGGTTCTGGAAGCCGCGAACAGGCTGATCGCCGTCGGCTGCTTCAGCGTCGGCACGAACCAAGTCGACCTGGAAGCCGCCCGGCATGCAGGCATTCCGGTCTTCAACGCCCCCTTCTCCAAT
>NZ_JBVVAK010000129.1:0-22577 GCF_055792825.1 Microvirga sp. GN3 | reverse complement strand
CCTATCTGACCGTCGTGCGCCAGCACGCCATCGGGGGGAGAAGCCCCCGTCGTGCAAGCCGCGGGGTTGTTGCCGCTCACCGTGCCGGAGGTACGGCGGCTTCTCTGGCACCTGGTCTGGGAGCGGCCGCCTTCGGTTGAAGCGGTTGAGCACTGGTCGGTGTGGCGCCGGCGCCATCAGCAGCGCGCTCATGACTGTCACTGGCGCGAGCGCACCCGTCGCCGACGTCAAACCCGGCTGTAGTATTAGGACATCACAGCGGAGCATTGCGCACCGAATGGTGAGAGGGTCGGGAGTTGGCACTCCTGAGACGTAAGCGCTTGGTCCGCTTCGGCAGTCATGAGCTGACGTTCGTTGGGCGGCCGAAAGGTGAAAGGTTGACCCAACCCGGGCATTCCACTGAATGGATTGATAAGGGGAGCCGCCATACCATTGTGGCGACCATCTCTTCGTAAGCAGGTACCGTTAATGGCCACGATCCGCGTCCAACGACGCCTTGCCGCCATCCTGGTCTACGCCGTCGCCTGTGCGGTGGCCGTGCAGAACGGCGTCGCCGAGCGGTAGGCGGAGGGGCCACCGGGCGGCGGACCGGGATCCGGATCGGGGTCAACATCGCCGCCTGCGTGGAGCATGTCTGCGAACTCGGCGGGGTCATGATCTCATCCTGCCCCGGATGGAGAGACTATCACTCCATCCTCGGTGACGACCTCGAAACAGTACTGCTCGAACAGACTGGGCAGGAACGGGTCCAGGGCCAAGAGCCCGCTGCCGAGCCGCGCGAGATCCCGCGCAGCGGCATCATCGGGGCATTCATGGCCGACACCATTCCGGGCGACGATTCGGGAGCCCAGTCTGAGATGGAAAAAGTAGCGGGGTATCATGCCTTCCTCATCCCGCAGGCATGGCCGCTGACGTGAGAGGGCCTCAGCCCCCGCCAGCGGGGTCGAGCCGATCGCACGCGCCCCGCAGGAGCTGCCACACGCGTGCAACGTGTGCCTCACTGGTGCGGATGTTGCCGACGGCGAGGCGCAGGGTGAAGCGCTCGTGGAGCTTCGTATGCGAGAGGAACGCCTCGCCGGACGCATTGACGGCATGCATGATCTGCTCGTTCAAGCGGTCGAGGCGGGCGGCGCGCTCGTCGGCTGTCTCGCCGTCGCGCGGCGGGCAGGCGCGGAAGCAAACCAGGCTCAAGGGGACGGGCGCGAGCAGTTCCCAACCCGGCGTGGACTCGACCCACGAGGCGAACAGCCGGGCGAGGCGGCAGTGCTCGCGGATGCGCGCGGCGAGCCCGTCGCGGCCGAAGTAGCGGAGGACCATCCAGAACTTGAGGGCGCGGAAGCGGCGCCCGAGCTGGATGCCGTACTCGGAGTGGTTACGGACGGCCTCATGGCCCTGGTCGAGCGTGCGCAGGTACTCGGGCACGAGCGAGAAGGCGCGGTGCAGCAAATCCATCCGCCGCGTGTACAGGACGGACAGGTCGAAGGGCGTCATGAGCCACTTGTGCGGGTTGAGCACGAGCGAGTCCGCCCGCTCACTACCGTCGAGGATGTGGCGCAATTCGGGAACGACCGCGGCCGAGCCTGCATAGGCGGCATCGACGTGCAGCCAGAGCCGTTCGCGCCCGCACAGCTCGGCGATGGCCGGCACGGGATCGATGCTCGACGTCGAGGTCGTTCCGACGGTGGCGACAACGCAGAAGGGGAGGTGGCCGGCGGCCCTGTCCTCCTCGACGGCGCGTGCGAGCGCGGCCGGATCCATGCGGAACTCGGCATCCGTGGGGATCTTACGCAAGGACCGCTGGCCAAGACCGAGCGTGATGACGCATTTCTCGACCGACGAGTGCGCTTGCTCGGACGCGTAGACGCGCAACAACGGTAGGTCCGTGCGCCCGCTCATGCCATCCTCGCGCACGCGCAGATCGAGGCCCTCGCGTGCGGCGGCGAGGGCGTGGAGGGTCGAGACCGAAGCGGTGTCGTAGATGATCCCCGAGAAGGCCTCGGGCAGACCGATCATCTGGCGCAGCCACGAGAGAGTGACTTCCTCGAGCTCCTGCGCGGCCGGGGCTCCGCGCCAGAGCAGCGCCTTCGTGTCGAATGCCGCCGAGAGCATCTCCCCGAAAATGCCGGGGGCCGAGGTGGAGGTGGCGAAGTAGGCGAAGAATCCCGGATGGCTCCAGTGAGTGAGCGCCGGCACGATGAGGCGGTCGACGTCGGCGATGATCGCCTCCATCGACTCGCCGGCTTCCGGTGGTTCGGTCGGGAGTCTCGCGATGAGCGCGCCCGGCTCGACCTGGGCAAGGACGGGAAACCGTTCGACGCCCTCGAAGTAATTGGCGATATAGTCGACGACGGAACGGCCATAGTGCCGGAACCCTTCGGCGCTCATGTCGCCGAGCGGCGGAGCAACCCTATCCGGACCTGCCACGTTCAAGGCTTCCATTGTCGTCGCGCTCGGCACGGCGCCCAGCGGTTGGTCCTGAAGGTCGTCCTGGGGCATCGGTGCGCGTCCATCATGGCCGCGCGGCGGGTCGCACCGGACGGCGGGCAGGCGGGAGAACATCCGCAGGATAGATGCAATCCACACAGTGGGCAAAAGCGGCGGCTGGTCGAGACTAGAGGTGCCACTGAGACTGGTTCTTGACTGAATCACGTCCCCAGGCACCGATGGCGTCTTTGCAATACGGTCAGATGCAACCTTGTCCGATTTCCTGAAGCAGAATACGCGAATGACGCGTACCCTTTCGCGCGCACGACACAGGTCCGGATTGGATGAAGGATCACCCTTGGAACGAAGAGGCGTTGCGCCATGAAGGTCGATGGGCGCTGCCACTGTGATCTCATCACCTTCGAAGCTGAGATCGAGCCCGAGAAGGTGTTGCTCTGCCACTGCACCGATTGCCAGACGCTCTCGGGATCAGCCTTCCGCGCCGTTGTACCCACGCGGACGGGTGCCTTCACGCTGCTCTCGGGTGAGGCGAAAAACTATGTGAAGATTGGAACAAGTGGAGCGAGACGGCTTCACGGGTTCTGCCCCGAGTGTGGGGCGCCCATTTACTCGACGGCGGAGAGTGACGGACCCAAGGGCTACAACCTCCGGGTCGGAACGATCCGTCAGCAATGGGAACTCACGCCACGAGTGCAGATCTGGTGCTGTTCGGTCCTGCCCTGACCACCGAAATCAGGACCCAACAGCGTTTTGAAATGGGATCGGATCTATCCCTGTAAAACCGTTACTGGCGCGTGGTCCAGCAACGGCCTTGCGTGAAATTGAACCAAAACCAGGAAGGTCCGGATCTGGCACTCCTGAGACGTAAGCTCATGGTCCGCTTCAGCGCTCAAGAGCCAACGTTCGTTGAGCGTCCAGAACGTGAATGTTTGACCCGATCCTGACCTTAGCGAGCTTTTCTCGTCTGATGGTCATGGCGAAACAGCAGGTGAGGCCGGCTGCTCCGCTTGGATGGTACCATTCACATTCGCCAGAACGTCGCTCTTGTCTTCGGGCTCGTTCGGACGAAAATGTCTGCCGCCACGTACTTTATGATCGATGATATGGAATGCTCACGCTACGCCAGATCGAGGTTATTCGGGCCATCATGGTCACCGGAACCGTTGCTGGCGCAGCCAAGCTCCTTAACGTGTCCGCCCCCGGCCTCAGCCGGCTGATGAAATACACCGAGACCTCGCTTGGTCTCCGGCTGTTCGACCGGCGGAATGGGCGCTTCGTTCCGACAGCCCAGGCTCGCGGCATTTTCGAGCAGGTCAATACGGTTTTTCAGAAGGTCGAGGACCTTCGCTATATGATTGGCCGCTTGGAGACCGGAACCTCTCAAGAATTGCGGATCGGGTCGGTCCCGAGTATCGCCAACGTCATGGTCCCGCGTGCGATCGAGCGAGTGCGGCACCGCCATCCAGATCTGATTATCGACATCAACACGTTGAAGATCGAGGAGGCTATTGACTACCTGCTGCTCGGAAAGGGGGAGGTGGTGGCCATCAGCTCGCGGTTTGATCACCCGAGCCTGACCTTCGAACCTCTCGCATCAGGCGAACTGTTCTGCATCGTGCCTGAAGGCCACTCGCTGGCTGAGTTGGAAGCGATTTCGGCCGAGGAGATCGTGCGACACCCTTTGATTGGGATCGATCCGAATGACCCTTATGGCCGGATCATGTCTGATATATTCCGCGAGCGACGTCTTCCGTACAATATCACAATACGTGCCCGCTTCGGCACCACCGTCTGTGCATTGGTGAAGGCCGGCCTCGGGATCGCTGTTATTGACCAGTTCACCGTAGCGCATGGGGCTGTGCCAGGGATCCGGCTCCTCCGGATCGAGGAGCCGACCCGGTTCGATACCTTCGTGGCGAGTAAGGCCGGAACCCTGCTCTCGTCGTTCGCGGAAACCTTTGTCAAAGCCTTACGTGCCGAGATGGAGGCAGCCGTCCCGTTCACGGACACAGGCCACGGCAAAGTTTCCAGAAAGCGGGCATCCCGTTGACATCACTCAGTTCGGCACAGGCTGAATGTTCGGCTCTGAGTTCGGCGAACCTTGAGGGAGATGGCACGGCGACCGCCGCAGACCGTAACATCATGTTACGGTAGCCGCTAATCTTGGTATTTGTCTTACGGAGTTGGCTGGTGTTCATTCGTCTTGCAGGAGACGCGGCGCCAGGACATCCCGAGATGAGCGTCGGCGCGATGCTCCAGCATGATGGTCTGGCTAGCCGTTCTGCCTGTTGAACACCGTGGCGGCGGCTTGAAGATCACAGTTCAAGCAAACGGACTTCGGCGCGGTGGTTGTCACAGCGGCTATTCGAAGAGCTCTTTGCCCATGACGATGAACCAACTCACGGACCGAACCACACCAAGGCAGGCAAGCCAGCCCGCGAGGGCAGATCTTTTGTCCGCGAGTCCCAGGCATTCGGTCCTGTGTGGCTTGATCGGCCAAGGCATTCAGGGCTCCCTCACGCCCGCCCTGCACGAAGCGGAAGGGGCGGCCCAGGGCATTCCTTATGTCTACCGTCTCATCGACCTGGAGCAGATTGGGCTAGGGGTGCGGGATTTGCCCGAGATCGTCGCGTCAGCCGAGAAGCTCGGCTTCGATGGGCTCAACGTCACCCATCCCTGTAAGCAGGCTATCATACCGCTCCTGACCAAGTTATCGGAGGCAGCCCGAGCCCTCGGCGCCGTCAATACGATCTTGTTCAAGGACGGCAAGCGGATCGGCTACAACACCGACTGGAACGGCTTTGCCGAGCCCTTCCGTCGAAAGATGGCAGACTTGGAGCGGGACCGGGTGGTCCAACTCGGGGCAGGTGGAGCTGCCGCCGCCGTGGGTCATGCAGCGCTCGCGTTCGGTGTCACAGAGCTTACGATCTTCGATCTTGATCACGCCCGAGCCGAACAGCTCGCGACCAAGCTGTCTGCTCACTTCGGGGCTGATCGAGCCAAGGCAGGACAGGATCTCAGGAGTGCCGTGCAGTCTGCCAACGGTCTGATCAACACCACGCCTGTCGGTATGACCTCGCATCCGGGCATGCCCCTTCCGGCGGATCTGCTGCGTCCTGATCTCTGGGTAGCCGATATTATCTACTTTCCGCTCGAAACCGAACTTCTCAAGCACGCTCGAGCGCTCGGCGCCCGCACCCTGGATGGCGGCGGCATGGCTGTGTTCCAGGCCGTCGAAGCCTTCCAGCTGTTCACCGGTATCGAGCCTGACAGCGATCGGATGCTGGCTCATTTCGTAGCGCTCCAGCCTGTCTGAGCGAAGAAAGACAAGGAGGCCATACGAAGCAGCAACAGCTCACAAATCCACCAGCCCTGTGCCGCCGTGCGGTACTGCAAAACAGATAATGACCCCGGGAGAAGCCCCATGCGGAAATACATCACCTACCTCTTAGCGACCGTTCTGGTGCCGAGCGCCATGCTGCTCACTGGTGTCGTCGAAACCTCGGCCCAAGTTCAAACGCGCACCCTGAGATTTACGGCAGCAAGCAACAAGGGACATCCCCAAGTTCTGGGGGTCGAGAAGTTTGCCGAACTCGTGGCTCAGAAGAGCGGCGGCAAGATCACGGTCAAGGCGTTTCCCGGCGGCTCGCTCGGCCCGGATCTCCAGGTTGTCTCTGCCATGCAGGGCGGCACCATCGACTTGAACGTGATGAACGCCAGCCTGCTCGCTGGCAACGTGAAGGAGATGGCAGCGCTCGACTTTCCCTATTTGTTCAACAGCCCGGAGGAAGCTGACGCGGTTATCGACGGACCCGTAGGCAAGAAGCTGATCGACAAGCTCCCTGCAAAGGGGTTGGTCGGGCTTGCCTACTGGGACTTGGGTTTCCGGGAGATGCACACTAGGAACAAGCCCATTGCTAAGGCAGACGATCTCCGTGGCCTGAAGATGAGGGTCATTCCAACGCCGATCTACGTGGACTTTATGAACGCCACGGGTGCCAATGCTGTGCCGATGCCTTTCACCGAGACCTATACGGCACTGGAACAAGGCTCGATCGATGGGATGACGAACCCGCTGCTGAACATCCCGGACGGTAAATACGACGAGGTATCGAAGCACCTCACATTGACCAATCACATGTACACGCCGCAGATCGTGATTGTCAGCAAGAGGACATGGGACAAGCTCTCCGAGGAGGAGCACAAGATCTTGCAGGACGCCGCAGTCGAAACAGCAACCTATCAGCGCAAGGTTGCCCGTGAGCAGGCCGCCAAAGTGCTCGATCAGCTCAAGAAGGCAGGCATGACGATCCACGAACTCCCGCCGGAGGAGATCGCAAAGCTGCGCGAGAAAGCCAAGCCTGTGATGGAGAAATACAGGAAGGATCTCGGAGAGGAGTTCGTCACGGAACTCTACGCCGAAATTGAAAAGGTACGATCCAAGAAGTGATTGGCGTTCACCTGTGTCCCTACAGGCGGCCTGCCAAGCTCATCCAGGAGACTAGAGCATGAACAGATGAGCTGTCTTGCTTGGAGCGGCGGTTGCGGTAGGTCTGACCGCCGCCGCTTCAACAAAGGTCGTTACCATCCAAAATGTGCGCAAAAACACCCTTGCCCCCTGCAGCCGGATGTTACGTACACTAATATTGCAAACCGTTCGCCAGAAAGACGTCGGTGTCGGTAGAGTCAGGCTATAAAAGGATACAAGCCGACGGCTGTTGAACGAGAGAGCCTACGCGTTAGTACAAGTGATGAGAGGTTTCCGAACTCGGCGGAAAGAGGAGCCGAGATGAGGCTCCGTCCGATAAGTGCCATAGACGAGCACGTTTGAGACGAGGAGGAAAGCTATGATAGCGCCAAGCTTGGTTCCCCAGACCCTGTGGCTGGCCCTTACATCTGCCGTCCTGATCGGGCTTCCACATGCTGTGCAGGCCGAGATCAAGGAGCGCAGTATCAAGATGCCGATCGTCAACAGCATCGATCACCCCCAGGGGATCGGGGCAAAGAAGTTTGCCGAGCTGATCGAACAGAAGAGCGGCGGCAAAATCAAGGTTCGAATCTACCCGAGCGGAACGCTGGGCGGAGAGCAGCAAGTGGCCTCCGCGATGCAGGGCGGCACAGTGGAGGTTTCAATGATGGCGCCGGCTCAGCTGGTCGGCAACATCAAGGAGTACTTGGTACTTGACTTCCCATTTGCGTTCGCGAACGAGCGTGAGGCCGATGCTGTCCTTGATGGCCCCTTCGGCCAGAAGCTACTCGAGCTGATGCCCGCGAAAGGTCTGGTTGGCTTGGCATATATGGAGCAAGGCTATCGCAGCATCAGCAACAGTAAGCGGCCGATCAACAAGCTGGAGGACATCCAGGGGCTGAAGATCCGCACTATCCAGAACCCGCTCTACATCGACATGCTCAACACGCTTGGGGCGAACGCCGTGCCTATGGCTTTCACCGAGCTGTACACCGCCTTGGAGACCAAAACGGTCGATGGCCAGGAAAACCCTTATTCGACTGTCGAGGCGTCCAAATTCTATGAGGTGCAGAAATACTTCAGCAACACCAAGCATATCTATAACCCTCAGCTGCTGCTGGTAGGGAAACGATTCTGGGACATGCTCTCGGCGGAGGAGAGAAACATCTTCGAGGATGCTGCCATTGAGACCCGTGATTTCCAGCGCAAGGTTGCCCGGGAGATGAGCGACAAGTCACGCGAGTTTTTGATCACGAGCGGGATGCAGATCAACGATATTGCACCTGGGGAGATCGCCCGCATGCGGGAGAAGGTCAAGCCGGTGATCGACAAATACGCCTCGCAGGTGGGTGAGGGTCTTGTGAAGCAGTTCGACGCGGAACTGGCCAAGGCCCGCGATGTGATACGATAGCCAAAGAGGCAATGTAGGAGCCCCCTATGTGAGAAGGGCGTCTTCTTCCTTGGCCGGATACAGGGCACTGCACGCGCGGTGATACTACACCGGTACTATCAAGATGGGATCAATGATTGTGATCTGGCCGAGATGATGCCGGGTCACCGGGTCACCATCGACTCACCCCCGATCTTCCGCTGGGTGCAGCGCTACGCCCCAGGGAAGGAGGGGCTAACGCATCGTGCGGAAAAGTGGATCCGGTTTTCCGCATTCAACGATGCGCCACCTATAGGTAGGGGCATCGGACCCAAAGTGCAAATCCACTTTTGGGTCCGATGCTCTAGTTACCGAAGACAGGGATCCGCTGCTCTTAAATAAATCCGAGTGTGCAGTCCCTGAGTCTCAGCCGGCAGGCGCGACCGCGTTTTCGGACTTGGAGCGGAATCGAACCCGTTCCCAAATCGGTCTGCTAAACGAATGGACGAGGCCTTAGAATGCGCGATCCAGAATTAAGCACTGCCCTCTGTCTGAAGGAGGAAATGATGGCGATTGGGAAGCTTCTTACCACTTCATGGGTCATCAGCCTGTTTGTGCTCTCTCCCACCCATGCGGCTGACATCAAAGACCGAACTATCAAGGTTGGCATTGGTTTAAGTGCCGACCATCCACAAGGACAGTCGGTCACGAAGTTCGCCGAAATAGTCAGTCAGAAGAGTGGCGGCAAGATCAAGGTGCGGCTCTTCGCAGGTGGCGCTCTCGGGAATGACGTTACAATGATCTCGGCGCTCCAGGGCGGCACACAGGAGATGACAATCCCCGACACCTCAACTTTGGTTGGGATTTCCGGGTTGAAAGATTTCGGACTGATCAATCTGCCATTTTTGATCCAGAACGGCCAAGAAGCCGATACCCTCTTGGACGGCCCGTTCGGGCAGAAGCTCATGGCCAAGCTTCCTGAGAAGGGCCTGATTGGATTCGGGTTCTGGGAAAATGGCTTCCGTCAGGTAACAAACAGTCGCAGGCCAATCACCAAAGCTGAGGACTTTGCAGGCCTCAAGTTACGGGTCATTCAAAACCCTCTGTTCATCGATACGTTCCGGGAACTCGGAGCCAATGCGGTGCCGATGCCCTTCACAGAAGTTTACACCGCACTTGAGACCAAAACCATCGATGGGCAGGAGAACCCGCTCGCCACCATCCTCGCGTCGAAATTCTACGAGGTACAGAAATACGCAGTCCAGTCCAACCATATCTACAGCGTTTGGGCTTTCCTGATGAGCAAGCGCTTCTGGGATCGCCTGACGCCGGACGAGCAGGCACTCATCACCGAAGCTGCCAAGGAAGCCAAGGACTTTGAGCGTAAGACCATTCGGGCGTTTGAACTTACTGCTCTCGATGAGCTCAAATCTAAGAGGGTGGAGTTTTCGACCTTGCCGGAGGCTGAAGTGACAAAGCTGAGGGAGAAGACAAAGGCTGCGCGGGAGAAGTTCACCGTCGAGTTTGGGCAAGCCAGTGCAGCAGAGATGATGTCGGAGTTGGAGCGAATTCGCTCGACCAAACAGTAGTCTTGACGTTTCTATCATCTCTGATTGTCAATGGAGGTGCCGGCTCTCATTGTCGGCACCTCGAAGCCACAGCTCCGAGATTACGCCAAGGCTGCCCAATCCTTATTGACCTATGCTGAAGTTGATCGCGCCCTGGCAGGACGGCCAGCTCGCCGACTGACTTGTTTGCCTTGTGTGCCACTCGAAGTGGTTAGATCCGACGCTCGTTTGGAAGCGAACGTCGTCACCCAGTTCGTGTCGCGGGCAAGCACATGCTCGACACAGCCCTGAATGTGATCAATCAAAACCTGCTGGGCCGTTGTGAACTCCCGTGCCAGCGAGCATTCGAGAAGTTTTTGATGCTGGTTTGCGGCAACTTCCCCGCGGAAGACCACTGCCACCATCTGGTAGCGGAGATACTTATCATAAATGGCAGCATGCGTATCGAGAAGCACCTTGGAGCCGCAGGCGGAGATCAGCGCGTGATGAAACTGCCAGTCGAATTGCTTCCAGATCTCTGGCTCGGAGTGGTCGCCGGCAAGCATCCGCTTCTCCATCACTGATAGCTTATGATAGGCGGCGACAACCCGGCTTTCCCAATCGAGATCACCTCGTTGGAAGGACTGCTCCAGGGCGTGGCACTCAAGGAGCTGCCGCATTGCCGCCAGTTCCTGGAAATCCTCTGCCGAGACGGGCGCCACCTCAAACCCACGCTGGCCTTCAGCGACGGCTAAGCCCTCTGAGCACAGCCGATTCAGAAGCTCCCGCAGCGTGCTGATGCTTACACCATAAGCCTCACTGATCCGGTCGAGCTTAAGCTTTTCGCCCGGGACGAGCCGGCCGAACACGATGTCCGAGCGGATCCGGCGATAGGCGGTCTCGCCGACTGTCTCGGCCTGCAATGAGCCCGCCGGCATGGCCTTACTCCCTTGAAGCCTAGCGTGGGGCAGGAGCACAAATGGTCATCGGAGCCGAAGCTACTGTTGGCTCTCATCGATCAGACGCGCAAGCCGCTGAAGAGCCAATTGGTAACCTTGCGTCCCGAAACCAGCGATCACCCCAGAGGCAACGGTTGAGACATAGGAGTGGTGGCGGAACGCCTCACGTTTATGGACATTTGAGATGTGCACCTCGATGATCGGGAACTCGCAGGCGTTCAGGGCATCGAGGATCGCGACAGACGTATGGGTAAAGGCTGCCGGGTTGATGACGATGCCGCCCGCCCGCTCCCGCGCTTCGTGGATCCAGTCAATGATCTGATATTCAGCATTGCTTTGGTAAAACTCAATCTCAAGCTTAAGTTCAGCCCCGACGCGGCGGCATTCTGCCTCGACGTCCGCTAAGGTTTCATACCCATAGATCGCCGGCTGGCGCTTTCCGAGAAGGTTCAGATTGGGGCCATTCAAGACATAGACGATGCGGCTCATGGTGGCTTTCCTGCTGCTGTTGGCTAAAGCTGGTCTTGCGTTTGCACTTCTAGTGGGAAAGGTGGCTCCATAAACTGCTCCCTGCCTCTTGTCCGGGCCACATCCGACAGCGCGAGCCAAGAACGTCAATTCTCATCCAAACCTTGGCCGAATCGGCTGGAGGCATCAGCCGTGATGGCGCGAGATGCCTCCGTTGGACGCACACACCATTCTCTGAACGCCTCCGCTGCTGCTGAGACCAATGCTTGCGCTGGACGCAGACAATTAAGCCTTTGTTGCTTGTGGTATGCATACTGTGCAGGCGAACTATGTCGCGTTTTCGCTGGTGCAGAGCGGCAAGGCGATCCATATTCCTTAGAAAGATTAAGAAGGAAACGCCTGAGGTCACGTTCTCTCTGAGAAAGATCCTCTCATGGCCACCACCCATTTCCATACTCAAGACCTGCTCAACTACAAGACAAAAATCCGCACACATTCACTGCTTCTGTTGCTTGGCCAGTTCGTCGCCAAAATGGTTAAGGTTGCGGGAGAGGCGGACCAAACCCACCAGGGGCTTCGTCGTCAACGCTACGCAGCACTTCTGGGCTGACCGTCGGCGTCGCCATGCCCCAGCCACCGGAACATCACTTTTTCAAATAGCGGATAACCGTATCAATTACGGTTTCCCGCCGTTTGGCGAGCATGTCCGCTGACGCCATGTCTCTCTTGAAGATCTGCGAGAAAGTTGCACGGTTCGAGACGTTGAAGAAGCACAACGCACTAATCGTCATGTGCAGATCGATCTCATCAATGCCTTTCCGGAAGATTCCATCCCTGACACCTCGCTCGTAGATGCCTCGCAGCGTGTTGATCACAGAGACGTTCAATTCCTGGATTGCTCGGGAGCGTGCGAGATGGACGCCTTGGTGGATATTCTCCACCATCACGAGACGAATGAAGTCTTCATTCGAGTTCTGGTAATCAAACGTAAAGCCCACAAGAGCTCGGATGGCAGCCTCGGGCTCAAGACCGGCTAAATCCAGAGTCGCTTCGATCTGCCTGATACGCCGGTAGGCGTCTTCGAGCACCGCAACGAACAATCCTTCCTTGTCCTCAAAGTAATAGTAGATCATCCGTTTGCTGGTGTTTGTCCGGGCGGCGATCTCGTCGACGCGTGCTCCGCTATAGCCTTTCTCCGCGAATTCCTTGGTTGCTATTGCCAAGATGTTCTGCCGGGTCAATTCGGGATCGTACCCGCCACGGCCGGAGGTCGACCGCTTCGCGGCATGAATAGAAGGTTTCACGTCATGCATGGCGGTTACATCCTTCATGGCACACCATCGACCAGCCTCTTCTCACATAATCCTCTTGGGAAATGGCTCTGACCCGAGCCCGTTTTGAGAGCAAGTTCGCCTTAGCGTCAACGTGAAAGCTCCCAAGTACCAAACTAACTGAAGGCGTAAGATCTGTTCGCCTAAGGGCGTAGAGGCGCACGTAAAAAACAATGCTTACCACGGTTGACTATACTAACTAGTTCGTACATTAATGGCATCGCCTGGTGGACGCAAGCAGTCGAGAGCAGAGAAATGCCTCGATCCCGGGCAATAATGAGGAAACTGCTCCGACTTAAGCGTCGGATCACCAAGAGGGACGTCATGGTCATGCCCAGTGAAGGCATCCGACGCGCTGATCCCATGCTTCATGCAGCTAATGTCTGTTTCCAGTCGGCTGAGATCGGCAGTGGCAGCATCGGCAACTCCAGCCTGGCAGCACAGTACGCGTCCGCCCAATCTGTCCTGGTTGGTCTGATCGGGTCCGGAATCCAGGCCTCCCGCACGCCCGCCATGCATGAGCGGGAAGGAGCCGAGCAGGGCCTCCGTTACATCTACAAGCTGATCGATCTCGACGTGCTCCGCCTCGGACCGGAATCTCTGCCTGAGCTTGTCACAGGTGCTCAACGTATGGGCTTTGCCGGGTTGAACGTCACATATCCCTGCAAACAGGCCATCATCCCACTGCTGGATGAACTGACACCGGATGCTCAAGCTCTCGGTGCTGTCAATACGGTCGTGTTTCGCGAGGGACGAAGCATCGGACACAACACCGACTGGTGGGGCTTTGCGGAAAGCTTCAAGCGCGAACTGATGGATCTCGGCCGCGATCGCGTTGTGCAGTTCGGGGCCGGTGGCGCGGGTGCCGCTGTGGCGCACGCCTTGCTGACCCTTGGTATCGGTACGCTCGAGATTGTCGATACGGACAAGAACCGTGCCGAGCAGCTCGCTTCCGAACTGTGCGAGCGCTTCGGCGGCGCGCGTGCTGCGGTAGCCGATGACCTTGTGACAGCAGTTTCGCGTGCGAACGGCATCGTCAACACAACGCCCGTCGGAATGGCCAAATATCCAGGCATGGCACTTCCCGCGCCTCTTCTGCACCCAGGCCTCTGGGTTGCGGACATCGTCTACTTCCCCCTTGAGACGGAACTGCTGCGGACGGCCCGAGCCCTGGGCTGCCGCACCATGGGCGGCGGCGGCATGGCTGTCTTCCAGGCTGTCGGAGCCTTCCGTCTTTTTACCGGCATTGAGCCCGATCCGAAGCGAATGAGGCAACACTTTCAATCGATGTGACGCGTCCAGATCAATAAAACCAATAAGGACGCAAACCAGAGGAAACGCCCATGAATATGATCGTGGAAGGTTACTTTAAGCTGCTGAAGGTCCTGATCGCGCTCTTTCTGGCGATCATGGTCGTTCTCGTGTTCGGCAATGTCGTCCTGCGTTACGGCTTCAATTCGGGCATCACCGTCTCCGAGGAAGTCTCGCGTTGGCTGTTCGTCTGGCTCACCTTTCTCGGCGCGATTGTGGCCCTGCGAGCGCGCGGTCATCTCGGTGTGGACACCTTGGTCAAGCGTCTGCCCAATGTCGGCAAGCGTGCCTGCCTGATCGTCAGCCAGCTTCTCATGCTCTATGCCACCTGGCTGCTCCTCCAGGGCAGCTGGGAGCAGACCCTGATCAACTGGGATGTGGCAGCACCGGCCTCCGGTCTGTCCACCGGCTGGTTCTATGGCGTTGGTGTGGTTTTCGGTATCTCAACAGGGCTCATTCTGCTTGCCGATCTCTACCGAACCCTGACCGGGAAACTCTCCGACGAGGAACTTGTCATGGTCAAAGAGTCGGAGGAGCAGGAGGAGCTTGAAGCCTTGCAGCACGAGCTCGCCGAGCGCGATCGCCGCGAAAGCGAGCTCGCCACCCCCGCAGCCGCACCTCGGAGGGCGCAGTCATGACCATCGCCATCTTCGTCGGTTCCCTTCTCGGCACCATGGCCATCGGCATGCCTATCGCCTACGCCCTGCTGATCAGCGGCATCGCGTTGATGTACTACATGGATATGTTCGACGCCCAGATCGTGGCGCAGAACATCATCAACGGCGCCGACAGCTTCCCGTTGCTGGCTGTGCCCTTCTTCATGCTGGCCGGTGAGATCATGAACACCGGCGGCTTGTCGAAGCGCATCGTCAATGTCGCTCTTGCGTTGGTCGGGCACATCAAGGGCGGTCTGGGCTACGTGGCGATCCTCGCTGCCTGCATCCTGTCGGCCCTGTCGGGCTCGGCGGTGGCCGATGCGGCGGCGCTCTCGGCCCTGCTCGTGCCGATGATGGTGCAGGCCGGCCACGACAAGGCGCGCTCCGGCGGGCTGATCGCAGCGTCCGGTGTCATCGGGCCGGTGATCCCGCCCAGCATCGGCTTTGTGATCTTCGGCGTGGTAGGCGGCGTGTCGATCACCAAGCTCTTCCTGGCCGGCCTGGTTCCCGGCATCCTGATCGGCCTCGGCCTCGCCTTTGCCTGGTGGTGGGAGGTGCGCAAGGAGACCATCGTCAGCCCGCCCAAGAGGTCTGCAGGCGAGATCGGGCGCGCCCTTCGGGAAGGCGTCTGGGCCTTGATGCTGCCCTTCATCATCATCTTCGGCCTGAAGTTTGGTGTCTTCACGCCGACGGAGGCAGCCGTGGTGGCGGCCGTCTACTCGCTGATCGTGGCGGTGTTCGTCTACCGCGAGCTTAAAATCTCGGAGCTGTTCGCCGTCTTTGTGACGTCGGCTCAGACAACAGCCGTCGTCATGCTGCTGGTGGCCGCAGCCCTGGTCTCGGCCTGGCTGATTACGGTATCGGAGATTGCGACTTCCGTGATCGATCTGCTCCAGCCGTTTATGGACAACCAGACGCTGCTGCTGATCGCCATCATGGTGATCGTGGTGATCGTCGGCACGGCCATGGACATGACGCCGACCATTCTGATCCTGACCCCGATCCTGATGCCGGTGATCAAGGCAGCGGGCATCGACCCGGTCTACTTTGGCGTCCTGTTTATCGTGAACAACTCGATCGGTCTGATCACGCCCCCGGTGGGCACGGTGCTCAACGTGGTGGCCGGGGTGTCTCGGATCAGCATGGAGGACCTGATGAAGGGCGTCTGGCCTTTCCTGCTGGCGCAGCTTGTCGTGCTGTTCCTGATGGTCCTGTTCCCGCAGCTCGTGATGTGGCCCGCCAAACTCATTGGAGGCTAGCAAGCCTCTCAATACGGAGGCCGCAAAGGGGCTGACTCCTGACGAAGTGCTCAACAGGGAGAGAAGACAGATGAAGCGCTTTTGCACTATGTTTGCTGGTGTGATGCTAAGCGGAGTATTCCTTTTACCAAGCTCCGCCAGCGCCGAAATCAAGGAGCGCACCATTCGCTTCGCGTTTCAGAACGCGCAGGAGCATCCACAAGGCCAGGGAGCCAAAAAGTTCGCGGAATTGGTCGAGCAGAAGAGTGGCGGCAAGATGAAGGTCCGCCTGTTCCCCAGTGGTCAGCTCGGCGGCGACCTGCAAACCGTCTCAGCCCTCCAGGGCGGCACCATTGATATCACGGTCCTGAACGCCGGCCTGCTCGTTGGACAAGTCAAGGAGTTCGGCCTCTTCGACCTGCCATTCCTCTTCGACAGTGCGAAGCAGGCGGATGCCGTAGTGGATGGCCCCTTCGGCCAAAAGCTCTCAGAGTCTCTCGTTCCTAAGAACCTTGTCGGCCTCGGCTATTGGGATCTGGGTTTCCGCAATCTCACAAACAGCCGGCGCCCTGTGACCAAACTTGAGGATATTCAGGGCCTCAAGGTTCGCGTCGTGCAATCGCCGCTCTACATCGATCTGTTCAACACGCTTGGAGCCAACGCGGTCCCGCTGCCATTCCCGGAACTCTACACGGCATTGGAGCAGAAGACCGTCGATGGCCAGGAAAACCCCGCGACCGTCATCCAGACGTCGAAGTTCGCCGAGGTCCAGAAGTATCTGACATTCACCCGGCACGTGTACAACCCGCAGATCCTGATCTTCAGCAAGCGCGTTTGGGATCGCTATGACCCTGAGGAGCGGAAGCTCATCGAAGAGGCCGCCGCGGAGGCGAAAGCCTACCAGCGTCAGGTCTCCCGTGACGCCGAGGCCAAGGCGGTTGAGCAACTCAAGGCCCAGGGGATGCAGCTGACGGAGCTGTCCCCCCAGGAGGTCGCAAGGCTGCGGGACAAGGTGAAACCTGTCACTGAGAAGTTCGCGAAGGAAGCGAACGAGGCCGCCTCTAAGGAGCTCTTTGCTGAAATCGAAAAGGCCCGCGCGACGCGCTGAACCCTTTAACTGAATGATAACTGTGCTGGCAGGCAAACGTCGCCAGCACAGGTGTCGCAACTGTCAGCATCTTGCAGAACGAAGGTAGCAAAGCCGTGCAAACCGCCATCGCCACTGTTTGTCTCAGCGGTACATTGGACGAAAAGCTCCAGGCTATCGCGACAGCTCAGTTCAAGGGGGTCGAGATCTTCGAGAACGACCTGTTGTCCTTCAACGGGACGCCAACGGACGTGCGCCGTATGGTCGAGGACCTTGGCCTGACCACGGCAGTCTTCCAGCCCTTCCGGGACTTTGAGGGGATGCCGGAGCCGAAGCGCGCCAAGGTGTTCTCACGGGCCGAGCGCAAGTTCGACGTCATGCAGGAGCTTGGCTGTGACTTCCTGATGGTGTGCAGCAATGTCTCGCCCGACAGCCTCGGCGGCATAGATCGGGCCGCAGCAGACTTTTATGAACTCGGCGAGCGAGCGGCAAAGCGGGGCATGCGGGTTGCGTTCGAGGCGCTGGCCTGGGGCCGACACGTCAATGACTATCGCGATGCCTGGGAGGTCGTCCGCCGCGCCAATCACCCGGCGGTCGGTCTCGTCCTCGATTCCTTTCACGTTCTCGCGCGTGGGACAGACCTGACGGCGATCCGTTCCATTCCTAAAGACAAGATCTTCCTTGTCCAGATGGCGGATGCGCCGCAGCTCGATATGGACTACTTGTCCTGGAGCCGGCACTACCGCTGCTTCCCAGGGCAGGGGGATCTGCCCATCGACGCTTTCATGGACGCCCTGCAAGCAACGGGCTTCGATGGTCTGCTGTCCCTGGAGATCTTCAACGACCGGTTCCGGGCAGGCTCAGCCCGCAGCGTCGCGGTCGATGGACAGCGCTCACTTCTCTTCATGCTTGATCAGCTCCAGCGCCGAACGGGAGTTCCGATCCCGGGTTTGCCCGAACTTCCCCCTCGCGCCACGTGCCATGAGGTAGAGTTTGTCGAGTTTGCCATGGACGAGAGAAGTGCGAAGCCTTTTGAGCGCGTTCTTGGGGGACTTGGCTTCACTAAGGCTGGCAAGCATCGCTCAAAGGACGTCACACATTGGCGTCAGGGTGACATCAACATCGTGGTGAACCGTGACAAGGAGGGCTTTGCCCACTCCTTCAACATTACTCATGGGCCATCGGTTTGTGCCATAGCATTGCGGGTTGATGATGCTCCAGCGACGATCAATCGCGCGGTCCGGCTCCTGGACCAGCCCTTCAGGCAGGCTGTGGGTCCGGGAGAGCTGGACATCCCGGCCGTTCGAGGTTTGGGCGGGAGCCTGATCTACTTCGTCGATCACAAAAGCGGGCTTGACCGTCTTTGGGACACCGACTTCGAGCCCATGACTGACGGCAATACTGATTTCACGGGTGCGGGGCTCACGACCTTCGATCACGTGTCTCAGTCGATGTTTTATGAGGAAATGCTGACGTGGCTTCTCTTCTACGTCTCGTTGCTCGATGTGCAGAAGACGCCGGTCCAGAACGTGATTGACCCTGGCGGCGTCGTGCAAAGTCAAGTGGTGGAGACCGAGGATGGAGCATTACGTCTCATTCTCAACGCCTCTCAGAGCCGCCAGACCCAGTCATCCCGCTTCCTGACGGATATGTTCGGCTCAGGGGTTCAGCATATCGCTCTGGCGACCTCTGAAATTTTCGCCACAGTCGAGCGGCTTAAAGCGAACGGGGTCGAGCTGCTACCGATTCCTGAGAACTACTACGAAGACCTCGAGGCGCGCACGGATCTCTCGGAAGAGGAGATTAACCGACTGCGGAACGCCAACATCCTCTACGACCGGGAGGGTCCGGCGGAGTTTTTCCAGGCTTACACGAAAACGCTGGAGAATGGCTTCTTCTTCGAAATCGTCCAGCGCCGCGGCTATCAGGGGTTCGGTGCGGTTAACGCTCCGATCCGTCTTGCGGCACAAACGCGTCTGGCGCCGCACCCAGCGATGCCAAAGCACTGAATGTCCAGGAGCGATTCCATGACTGTCGACAGCATCCGCAGGAGTCCCAAGGCATTCTATCAAGGGGAAGATATGGGACCTGAGAGCGAGTTCATCCAGCGCGATCGCAGCATTCACCCGCCCGCCTTCACGCCCAATTACAAGACAAGTGTGTTGCGGTCTCCGCGTATCCCGCTCTGGTCCCTGCAGAACTCCCTTTCGGAAGTGACCGGACCTGTTTTCAGTCCCGAGGACATCGGCCCGCTCGATAACGATCTGATCCTGAACTATGCCAAGGATGGCGAACCGCAGGGCGAGCGGATCATCGTGCATGGGCACGTCCTCGATGAGAACGGGCGAGGCGTGCCGAACACTCTCGTTGAGTTTTGGCAGGCCAATGCCAGCGGTCGCTATCGCCATGTCAATGACCGCTATCTGGCGCCAATCGATCCGAACTTCGGCGGGTGCGGGCGCACCCTGACCAATGAAGAGGGTTACTACGCCTTCCGGACGATCAAGCCTGGGGCTTATCCATTCCGGAACTTTGTCAACAGCTGGCGGCCGGCCCACATCCACTTCTCGGTGTTCGGCTCCGGCTTCGCCCAGCGGCTGATCACGCAGATGTACTTCGAAGGTGATCCGCTCCTGCGCCAGGATGTGATTGCCGGAACCATTCCGGACCCGGAAGCAGTCAAACGCCTGATTGCACCTCTTGATCTGGAGGCCGCCGTGCCGCTCGATTGCCTCGCCTACCGCTTCAACATTGTACTGCGTGGCCGCCGGTCCACGTTGTTCGAAAACAAGCTGCAGGGGAACTAGAGCCATGATTCCGTCACGTCCATACAAGGAAAGTTCATCCCAGACAGCCGGTCCCTACGTGCACATCGGCTTGATCCCGCATCAGGCCGGGTTCGACATTTTTGAGAAGAACTTCAGTCATGTTCTGGTGGGGCCTGATACCGTCGGCGAGCGCATCCGCATCGAAGGGCGGATCTTTGATGGCTTGGGAGCGCTGGCGCGGGATGTCCTGGTCGAGATCTGGCAGGCAAATGCGGACGGCCGCTACAACCACCCTGCCGACCGGCAGGAGGACAAAGCGATCGATCCCACCTTCCGTGGCTGGGGCCGAACCGGGACAAACTTCGAAACGGGTCTCTACACCTTCGAGACCATTAAGCCCGGCCCTGTCATTGGCCGCAGCGGGCACCGGCCCATGGCGCCGCACGTGAACGTCTGGCTGGCGGCGCGTGGCATCAACATTGGGCTCAGCACGCGTATGTACTTCTCCGACGAGGCTGAGGCGAACGCGCGGGATCCGGTGCTCAACATCATCGAGCCGCGCGAGCGGCGGGAGACCTTGATCGCCCGGCGCGAAGAGCGGGGAGGGGAGATCGTCTATGTCTTCGACATCCACCTCCAGGGTGAGCGCGAGACCGTCTTCTTCGATCTCTGAGCATCAAACAAGGACAATTTCGATGAACCCTGTTGTCATTGCCGTTGCCATCACAGGCTCGGTGCCACGCAAGGAGAACAATCCGGCGGTGCCGATCCTGCCACCCGAGCAGGTCGAGAGCACGCGGGAGGCTTACGAGGCCGGAGCGACGCTCGTGCACATCCATGTCCGCAACGACGACGAGACCTCCTCGTCCGACCCGGAGCGGTTCCGGCAGGTGCAGGAGGGAGTGAACCGGCTCTGCCCGGGGATGATTGTCCAATTCTCCACGGGCGGACGTGGGCGTGACCCGTCCCTGCGCAGCAGTGCGCTGTACCTGCGGCCTGATATGGCTTCTCTCTCCACAGGCTCGGTGAACTTCCCGACCATTGTCTATGAGAACCATACGACGTTGGTGGAGGAGATGGCCGACAAGATGAAGGAGTTCGATGTCAGACCCGAGATCGAGATCTTCGATCTCTCCCACCTGCATGGCGCACGCCGCTTGGCTGACAAGGGTCTGCTTGACGAACGACCGCACATCCAGTTCGTCATGGGCGTGCAGAATGCCATGCCTGCCGAGGAAGGATTGCTCGACATCCTGCTGAACGAAGCCAGGAGGCTGTTCCCGGCCTGTACCTGGACGGCAGCCGGCATCGGCCGTCATCAGTCACAGGTCATGGAATGGGCGCTGGCCCGCGGTGCCGATGCGGTCCGCACCGGGCTCGAAGACAACATCCGGATCACTAAGGACCGGCTCGCCGCCTCGAATGCGGAATTGGTGTCATTGGCGGCCGAGGCGGTGCGCCGTCATGGCCGGCGTGTCGCCACCGCTGAGGAGGCCCGTACGCTTCTCGGGCTTAAACCCACCCCGGGTGTACAGGCTGCGTGATCGAGCCCCGTACGGCCTTGTTTGTGATCGGATGTAACCGATGCCCGTGCTCAAAGTGAATGGTGTCGAAGTTTTCTACGAGCTGAGTGGACCAACCGGTGCACCGGTGGTCGTGTTCTCAAACTCACTCGGCACCACGTTGGCCATGTGGGATGGAATCGTTCCGGCCCTGCGGGGGTGGTACCGCGTTCTGCGCTACGATACGCGCGGTCATGGTCGGTCTCAAGTCGTGGACGCCCCCATCACGATCGATGACCTGGCCGCAGACCTCGTGGGTCTTCTCGATGGCCTTGAGATCGCGAGGGCCCATGTGGTCGGACTGTCTCTAGGCGGCATGACGGGTCAGGCGCTGGCGAGCCGCTATCCGGATCGGGTAGCCAGCCTAACTCTGATGGCCACTACCGCCTCCATGCCGAGCCAGCAATCGTGGGACGAGCGGGCCTCCCTCGTGCGGGCGCAGGGCACAGTTGCCATTGTCGAGGCTACGATGGGGCGCTGGTTCACGCCGGGCTATCCTGACCAGGAACCAGAGCGGGTCTCTCCCGTACGCGAGGCCTTCATCGGCATCGATCCGGTGGGCTATGCCGTCTGCTGTAATGCGATCGGGCGCATGGACCTACGACCTGTCATCGGCCAGATTTCTGCCCCCACCCTGGTAATCGCAGGAGCCGATGATCCGGCCACACCTATTGCAATGGCGGAGGAGATCCGTTCTACCGTTACAGGTGCCGAGATGATCGTTCTCCCGCGCGCCGCGCACCTTCTTGCGGTCGAACAGGCGGAGAAGGTCGGAGCCTATCTGGTCTCGTTCCTGGACCAGTATCGTGACCGGGATCGCGACGGAGCCTTGGGCGCAGTGCCATTCGATGTCGGGCTTTTGAATCGCAAGAGCGTGCTGGGCGAAGAGCATGTTGACCGCTCACTGGCGAAGGCCGGGGCCTTCGCCCAGCCCTGGCAGGACTTCATTACGCGAACCGCTTGGGGTGAGGTGTGGGGCGACCCGCGCCTGCCTTGGAAGACACGCTCCCTGGTAACGCTTGCCCTGATGGTGGCCTTGCACCGGGAGGAGGAGTTCAAGCTCCATGTCAGGCCAGCGCTGGGGAACGGCGTGACTGCTGGCGAGCTTCAGTCCTTGCTCCTGCAGAGCGCGATCTATGCGGGCGTGCCGGCGGCAAATGCCGCACTTCGCTGGGTGAGGGATGTGCTCGGAGACGAGCTTGCGTGAAGGGACGATCACGCCAACAGAAAGGGCCAGAGAATGAATAAAGTTTACAGCGATGCGCGGGCAGCGCTGGCTGGAGCGGTCAAGGATGGCATGACCATCATGGCCGGCGGTTTCGGCCTGTGCGGCATTCCGGAGACGCTGATCGAGGCGATCCGTGATTC
>NZ_JBVVAK010000128.1:0-22823 GCF_055792825.1 Microvirga sp. GN3 | reverse complement strand
CCCGCGGCGAGATCTTCCGGGCGCATTCGTTCGAGCTCGCCTGTGCGCAGAACGACATCGATCACCGCTTGACCAAGCCGCGCCATCCCTGGACGAACGGACAGGTTGAGCGCATGAACCGGACTCTCAAGGACGCGACCGTCAGGCGCTACTACTACGACACCCACGACCAGTTGCGGGGCCATCTGGGCGACTTCCTGAACGCCTACAACTTTGCCCGAAGGCTCAAGACCCTGCGCGGCCTCACCCCCTACGAGTACATCTGCAAGATCTTTACAAGCGAGCCGCAACGCTTCAGGCTCGACCCGCTCCACCAAATGCCGGGACTAAACACCTAGACAGTTCTGTTCTTCATCCATGTGTAGCTCGTCCCAGATAGAGCTCGGCTGCTCGATCATCTGCCAGCAAACTCGCCGCGTCGCCAGCAAGAGCAACCTGTCCACCATCCAAGATGCAGCCTCGGTCTGAAATCGCAAGCGACTGGCGGGCCCGCTGCTCGACCACGAGCACCGAAACACCGAGGTTTGGCAGCCGGTGGATCAGCTCGAAGGCGTCCGCGACCTTCGCCGGCGCAAGGGCCGCCGTAGGTTCGTCGAGGATCATCAGGCGGGGGCGCGTCATCAGCGCGCGTGCAAATGCCAGCTGCTGACGTTCGCCGCCGGAGAGACTGCCCGCCCGCGTCCTCTTGCGCTGGCCTAGGAGCGGGAACACCTCAAACAATTCAGCAATCCGCTGGCCTTGATCTTTTACCCCGACGACCACTTGCAGGTTCTCAAGTATGCTCAGAGATCCGAACACGTTGGCCACCTGGGGCACATAGCCAATGCCGCGGGCGATGCGAGCCTCGGTCGGAAGCGGCGCCAAGTCCGCGCCCTCAAACATGATACGGCCCTGCACGCGGGGCAAAAGTCCGACAATAGCCTTTGCGAGCGTCGATTTTCCGGCGCCGTTCGTTCCGGCAACAGTCAGGATCTCTCCTTTTTGCAGCGTCAGCGAAATGCCGTTGAGGATATCCACCTCGGCATACCCGCCACGAACCTCATCGATCTCCAGCAGTGTCACGAGACACCTCCTAGATACGCTTCTCGGACGAGCGGATCGTCGAGCACCGCCTGCGGCGCACCCTGCGCAAGGACCTTGCCCCGATCCATGACCGCGAGCTGTGGCACGAGCCTAGTCAGCGCCTCAAGGTCGTGCTCGATGATGACAAAGCCAATTCCGCGCATGTTGAGTTCGATGATCCGCTCCATGATTTCGCCGATCAGCACCGGGTTCACGCCGGCGAAGGGTTCGTCCAGCAGGATCAGGCGCGGCTCAACCATCAGGGCCCGGCCGAGTTCCAGCAGCTTCTTCTGACCTCCCGACAGCTTTCCGGAGGGCTGATCCGCCACTGCACTCAGTCTAAGAAAGCGGATCGTTTGATTGACACGCTCAGCGATCGCCCCCTCCTCTTCACGCACCCGGCTCGGACGAAAGAAGAGGCCCAACAGGCTTTCCCCCGTCTGCTTCGGAGCAGCCGCCATCAGGTTCTCACGGACCGTCAGGTGCCGGAACTCGCGTGGCACCTGGAATGTCCGGACCATCCCGGCACGTGCACGCGCTGGAGGCGCCAGGCTGTCGAGGGACTGTCCATCCAACCGGATATGTCCCTCATCCGCGCGAGCGAAACCCGACACGACCGAGAACAGGGTCGATTTTCCGGCCCCGTTGGGACCAATGATGCCGAACAGGCTGCCGGTCTCGATGGTCAGGCGGACGCCGTCGAGGGCGCGGAAGCCACCAAAGGCTTTACTGATGTCATGGATCTCAAGGCTCATCGCTTCGTATAATCCCCCATGAGACCCTGCGGCCGATACATGATGAATAACACCAGAAGCAGACCGACCGCCCCGATGCGCACCGAGGCCATGTCGACTTCGGAAACTCCGGGAACGATGTCGCGCAGGAAGCGTGATCCCTCCAGGAAAAGCATCAGGATGGCGGTGCCTACGATCGCACCAGAAACCCGCCCAACGCCCCCCATGATGATCGCCATCCAGACGTAGAATGTCACAAGCGGGATGAACTGATCCGGAACGATATAGGTGATGTAATGGGCGTAGAATGCGCCCGCGATGCCGGCGAGCGCAGCACCGACCACGAGCACCTGGATCTTGAACCGGGCCGGATCTTTTCCGAGTGCCTGCACGGCCTCCTCGTTGTCGCGGATGGCTTCGATGAGGCGCCCGAACGGCGAGCCCGCGATGCGACGAATTATCCACACCCCTACGAGGGTTACGGCCAGGATCGTGATCAAGACGGCCAATTGAGCGACGGATCCCCCCAGAGTGTCATAGAGCCGCGGGATGCCGGGGACGCCCTGGACACCATTTGTCAGCCACCCCTCGCTCGTGATGACGATCCTGACCACTTCGGAGAACCCGAGCGTGACGATCGCGAAATAATCGTCCCGCAGCCGAAGCGACACGAGGCCGATCGGCCAGGCGGCGAGACCGGCCAGAGCGGCAGCAGCTGCGAAACTGAAAACCAATGGCACGCCCTTCAGGGCCAGCAGGGCACTGGTATAGGCTCCGATCGCAAAGAAGCCGACATGCCCGAAGTTGATCAGGCCTGTCAGGCCATACTGCAGTGTGAGGCCCAGGCTCAGGATCACATAGATGAGAGCGATGATGCCGATCGCGATGAAGTAGGCTTCCATCAGCGTGCTCCTTCCAGTCGGCCAAACAGGCCCCGCGGCCGTACGAGGAGCACGGCCAGCATGATGATAAAGGCCAAGGCAATCTTGTAGGTGAAGCCGACGAGCGGGGTTGAAACCTCCTGCACCACGCCCAGGATAAGGCCGGCAACAACGGCGCCAACTGGGGACCCAATGCCGCCTAGGATGGCCGCCGTGAAGGCGGGGAGCAGCATCTCCCAGCCGAATTCCGGAGTGACGATCGTCTTGATCCCCAGCATCATGCCGGCGACACCCGCCACGCTCCCCGCAAGCAGCCAGAGCGCGATCATCACGCGATCCGGCCGAATGCCGGAGACCCGCGCAAGGTCCCGGTTGTCCGCGACGGCCCGCATCTGACGTCCAATGGGCGTCAGGTATAGGATTGCAAAGACGAGCGCGAGAGCCGCGAGTGCCACGAGAGCCAATTGCAGGTCAAGGGGCGTAATCCTGACGCTGCCTAATACGTAGGGACGCGACAGTGGGACCTGAAAGACCTGTTGGCTGTGCCCGAAGGCAACGCCCAGAACCGCCCGGATAAAAAAGGCGATGCCAATCGACGCCACCAACAGCGCGACCACCGATCGCTCGGCCAAGCGACGGAACACGGCCAAGTAGGCCAAGAGGGAGATCACGCCGGTCGCGATGATGGCGGCCAAGCCCCCCATCGCGATTGATCCGGTCACTTTATGGGCGGACAGCGCCGCGTAGGCACCGAAGGTCATGAAGTCGCCGGTGGCTGCATTCGGAAATCGGGCGATGCCGAACACGAGCGTGATCGACAGGGCCGCCAAGCCGATGACGAGGCCCTGGACCAGACCGTTCACAAGGAGCTGGGCATAGAACATGGACAACCTACAAACGAGGTCCTCTCTGCGGAGGGACCATGGCAGCACCCGGCTCGGTGGACCGAGCCGGGCGTGGGAAGCGGCCGCTAGATCTTGACGACATAGCGGCGGTTGAGCTGACCGCCCTCGATGAAGAAGACGCCGAAGTCGGGCGTCACATCGCCGTACTGGTCGAAATCAAGCACCGAAGAGGCACCTTCGAAGTTGATCTTGCCCTTTTTCAGCGCCTCCTTGGCCTCCGCATAGGTATAAACCTGCTGCCCGGCGGGATTGGAGACCTCACGGATCTTAGCGTTGATGGCAGCCGTGTCCGTGCCATTGGCCGCCTCGATTGCCAGTGCCAGGGCATGCACCATATCCCAGGTCATGGCCGCATACACGTTTGACTGCCCCGGCTGTCCCGTCGCCTTCCGGTAGGCTTCATCATAGGCCTTGTAGGACGGAGCATTCTCGTTCGAGACCGAATCGACCGATATAACCCCCTCGACGACGTCAGGGCCGACAGCCTTCACCAGATCAGGGCTGGCGGCCCAACCCGGCATGACCCACTTGACCGGCTGGCCGCTCTGATACCACTCGCGCATGATGATCGTGGTGTCGGCCAGGTATGAGCCCGTGACGATCACATCAGGGTTTGCTGCCAGGACTTTTTGCAGCTCTGAGCGATAGGTCGGCTGGTTTGGCTCGTACACGACGCTTTCGACGACCTTGTGCCCCTTAGCCTCCCAGGCTTTGCGGAAGCCTTCCGTGTTGCCGATTCCGGAAGCATTGTTGAAGGCCATCGTGGCGGGCCGCTTGAACCCTTCCTTTTCGCAGATCTCCGCAAATGCGCGACCGAAGCGGTCGTTGGTTGCTTGGAACCGATAGGACAGTCCCTTGGCGTTTGCGGGAGGAACGGAAAGTGCCGGCGCGCCGGACGTGTTCATGAGGATGATGTTGGCGTCATTGGTCAACGGGACCACTGCGAGCGAAACTCCGGACGACCAAGTTCCGAGAACCGCCTGAACCTTGTTGACGTCGATGAGCTTCTTCGCCGCTAGCACTGCCGCCTGAGGGCTCGTCTGGGTATCTTCGGAAATGATCTCGATCTTGCGCCCGGCTGCGCCGCCGGCGGCATTCACCGCCTCGGCTGCCGCAATGATCATCTTCTGCATACCGGAACCAAATGGGCTGCCGGATCCTGTAACTGGGCAGAGCGCTCCGATCCGGAATGTGCCCTGGGCCTGCGCACGAAGGATGGACGGGGCACCAATCAGCGCCGTAGCAGCGCCAATCGTGCCTATGAATTGCCGGCGGGTGTGGGTCATGTGGGTTCCCTTTCTGGTGCTCTAGGTGTGGAGCTCGTTCTCGTTGGAGTGACTGCGTTTCGATGTGGCCGGCATCCGGGAGCGTTGGTCGGAGATCCGGGGCGGAACCGCAGGTACATCCGATACCGGCAGTGATGTCCCGGCACGTGTCTGGCAGGAACGTTCCCATCTCCGTTCTCAAGGGTCAATCGCGTTGCCGGCTTTGGCATTAGCTGACCTGCTCCTGATGCGCCTTTGCCAATTCGGCCATGCTCGTGAACTGAAAGTCGTAACTCGGCGTTTCGCCCGGATCCATCGTGGCTCCGAAGCCCGTCTCCTGCTTGCGCCGGTAAATCCAACATGATGCCAGCCCCATGCTGTTGGCCGGCTTGTGATCGTGGAACAGGCTTTCCGCCGTATGAAGGATGTCGGTCTTGGAAAGCCCCATGCCCTGAAGCTTTTCGAGCATGTACTCGAAATTCCGCAGGCTCGGCTTGTAGGATCCGATGTCCTCCGCAGTGAAGATGGCGTCGAATTCTACCTTAAGCCGCCGGTTGCTGTGGTTGAATGTCTCGTTGTCGACATTCGACAGGATTGCAAGCTTGTAATGCTTTTTGAGATACTGGAGCGCGTCAGCGGAGTCCGGGAAAGCAGGCCAGTTACGAACGGAGCGGCCATAGGCGACGCATTGCTCGTGGGAGGCAGGGACGCCCCATTCCTCGGCGAGGCGTTTGTAGACAACGCTCAAGAGATCCCGGTAGAGCATCGCCGGCGTGTGCCGCTGCTGCGAAGACTCGTGGCGCGCATGTGCCTCCAGAATTTCGTTCCGCGTGAGAGGCCGATCCATCGTGCTGGTGAGGGGCTTCAGGGCTTCGACCATCCCGCTTTCCCAGTCGATCAGAGTTCCGTAGCAGTCGAAGGTCAGAACCTTGAAATCGGTAAGACGCATCTCGAGTTTCTCCTATGTTGCGGACATTCTGGAACGACGTTGCCGCACGAGGCGCATTGCCGAAGCAACCGGGCGCGGGGCACAAGGGCGATCCAAGCCCGGCGAGCCGGCCAGACGGGTCGTCCGACCGGATCGGCAGGCTCCGTCGATCAGGCTGCCAGCTCATCCTTCACAAAGCGTCCTGCCCTCATGATCGCTGGCATATGCCGCCCTTGGCCAGTCAGAACCGACAGGTCCTTCAAGGGGTCGCCGTCGACGACAATGAGATCCGCATGGGCACCAGCCTCGACCACACCGAGCTTCCCTTCTTGCTTGACGACCTTGGCGGCGTTGATCGTAGCGGAGCGGATGACCTCGATCGCAGGCAGCACCTCACCACGCAGGATAAACTCATCGGATTGATGCTGGTGCATCTCGCCAAGAAGATCCGAGCCGTATGCCATCATGACGCCTGCATCGTGCAGCGTTTGAAGTGCAGCAAGGCCTTGGCTACGCACGTCCTCGATCTTAGCGACTGATTCGGGCGGCAGACCGAAGGAGGCGCCTTCCTTGGCAAGATAATCAAACGTCACGTTGGTCGGCACCACATAAGCGCCTTTCTCCTTCGCGAGCCGCGCCGTTTCGGCCGAGATCAGGTTGCCGTGCTCAATGGACTCAACCCCGAGCTCCACCGCCCTGCGGATGGCCTCGTCCGTGTAAAGATGGGCGGCGACATAGGTTTGCGCGTTGCGCGCCTCCTCAACCGCAGCGCGGATCTCATCTGCGGACAAGCCGAGGAATGCGATCGGATCCGTCGGCGATGACACACCGCCATTGGCCATGATCTTGATGAACTGGGCACCGGCCTTGATCTCCTCGCGGGCAGCCCGGCGGACATCGTCCACACCATCGACGACGCGACCGAGGCTGCCAGCCTTGTCCGCGTAGTAGTCGACGTTGCGGGCATGATACCGGCCGCGGTAATCGGTGTGGCCTCCGGTTTGTGAGAGGGCCTTGCCGCAGATGACGAGGCGCGGAGCCTCGATAAGCCCCTCCTCAATTGCCATGACGAGACCATGATCAGCGCCGCCCAGATCGCGGACGGTTGTGAAGCCGCGCATCAGCATCTCGCGCATGATCTTGGCGGAGCGCAGCGCCACGAGCGTGTTCGGCAACTCGGCATTGGTACCGAGGTTCGCGACGGTGGCGATGACGTGAACGTGGCAATCGATCAAGCCGGGCATCAAGGTCTTGCCGGCGAGGTCGATCACGCGAGCGGACGAAGCCGTGATAGGGCCGTCAGACACCTCACGGATCTTGCCGTTCTCCACGAGAACGTTGTGATCGGCAAGAGCTTCGTTTCTCCGTCCGTCGAGGATGCTGGCGTTCTTGAACAGGATAGCGGGCAATGCATGTCTCCTATGAGCAATGGCTTTTACTTGCGGGCTTTAGTTAGGGCGGAAATGAGCAGCGGTGTGAAGGAGCGCACGACGGCGACTTGATCCTCGCTCGTATAGGCCCCCTCCTCGTCCAGGACGTTCAGGGTCCCAAGGATTTCTCCGCCCTCCTGCACGGATACGTTGATGACGCAGCCGAGCCCGAGGCTCTCGATCAGCTCATGGTCGGGGAAAGCCCAGCGGATCGCTTCTTTATCGCGGCCGAGGAAGGTCTGCTTGCGCGTCAACACGAGTTCGCCCCATGGCGTGGGTCCCATGCGCTTACGGCCTTGCACCGGGTAGGCTTCCGGCTGGGACGAGTAGACCCTCTCGACCTCCTCGCCGCCCTCGCAGCGCACGAGGATGGTAAAGAGACGATGGCCGATCAGGTCGTTGATGGCCTTCTCGACGGCACGGTATGCCGCCTCAGGCGAGGCGTCCTGCGCGATTGCGTCGGTGACGGAGAGATAGGACTGAAGCAATTGGTTGTTCATGAGGCTGGGGCTTTCTGTGAACGTTCGGGAAGAAGGCCGTCGGGACGCAAGGTCAGCACGATAACCAACCCGATGCCGACGGCGATTTCGCGAAGGGCGGCGGCTTGCAGGGCCGTTACCCCAGGAGCGATCTCGGCAAGAAAACGTGTCGCCTCAAGAAAGGCGATGAGAAGATAGGCACCGAGCACTGCACCCGCCGGGCGAGCGTTTCCACCGGCTGTGACCGCAAGGAAAATATAGATCGTGATTAGGGGCTGGAATTGATCCGGCGCGACATAGCTCGTGTAGTGGCCGTAGAGCGCACCGGCTAGACCTGCGATCGCAGCTGCGAGGGAGAAGGCCTGAGCCTTGAAGCTCACGATGCTTTTGCCTGCCACCGAGGCAACGGTCTGGTCCTCCCGGACAGCGCGCAACGCTCGTCCCCATGGCGATGCGAGAAGCCTGCGCTGAAGCACGTAGACCAGGATAACGGCCGCGACGGTGATCAACAGGGTCCCGAGATGGAACCAGATTCCAGTGTCCCGGGCAATCATGACCGGGACGCCGGAGATGCCATCGGTGCCTCCGGTGAGCCAGACTTCGTTCGAGGCCACGATCCGCACGATCTCGGCAAAGCCGAGCGTCACAATCGCGAGATAGTCGTCCCGCAGGCGAAGGGTCGAGAAGCACACCAGCAGGCCTGCGAAGCCTCCAGCCAGCACGGCCGCGAAAACGCCGACCAGGATCGGTGCTTGCTCCCATGTGGTGAGCATGGCCGAAGCATAGGCGCCGACCGCAAAGAACCCGGCAAGGCCGAGATTGACGAGCCCCGCCAGTCCCCAGGACAGCATCAAGCTCTGCGCCAACAGCGCATAGATCGAGCCGACGACGAGTATGAACAGGATATAGGTCAGCATGTTGTCAGCTCGCCTTGCTACCGAGGAGACCTGAAGGCCGGATCACGAGCACTACAAGGATGACGATGAAGCCGACGGCGAGGCGGTACGCGGGAGCCAGCGCAAGCACCGTGATCTCTTCCACCATACCGATGACAAAGGCACCCGCCACGGCGCCGGGAATGCTTCCGAGCCCGCCCAGAACCGCGGCGGCGAACACCGAAAGGAGCACGCGTCCGCCCAGAAGAGGATCGATGGACGTATCCAAGCCGATGAGCGTGCCCCCGACGCCGCATAAGCCGCTCCCGACTGCGACAGTGACCAGCGCAATCAAGCGGGGGTTGATGCCTTTCAAGCGCGCCAGGTCGGCATTGTCGGCAACCGCCCGCATCGAGCGTCCGAGCGACGAGAACGACAGAAAGGCCCAAACTGCAACCATGATGGCAAGAGCGAAGATGAAGTTGGTGATCTGCTGCGGCCCGATCCGGATCGGGCCGAAGACAAGATCGCGAGCCAATGGAAGGTCGAACGCCCGCAAATCGTTGCCAAAGGAAAAGCGAACGATGTTCTCGATCACCATTGCCATGGCAAGCGACCCGATTGCTTTCATCAGCGCTCCGCCCCGTCCAAGACGCTCCAGCGCACCATACTCAAGCGCTGCCCCGAAGATCGCCGCGCTCACGAACGCAACGATGATCGCCGCGACGATCGGGAGCCCGAAGGTGACGTTCGCGATCCAGGCAATGTATGCGCCGGCCGTAGCCAACGCACCGATCGCGAAATTCGGGAACCGCAACACCGCGAAGATGGCGCTGAAGCCAAGGGCCGGAATTGCCAGGAGCGCTCCGGCGATCACACCATTGACCAGGGCTTGAAGGACCGCGTCGAACATCACGCAATCTTCAGCAGGATGATCTTACCACCCTTGACCTGCTCGTAGCGGAACTTGGCATCAGTGATGTCGCCGATATCGGTGAAGTCGCAGGGGCCGGAAGCGCCGTCATAATCGACCTTCTTGCCGTCGGCGATCAGCTTGAGCCCATCGACTGCGGTTTCGACGCGCTCGCCGCCGCCTTGCGATACCTTGCGCACGTTGTCCTTGATAATGGTGCCGGTGTCGCCCTTGCCGACTGCCATTGCCATGGCGATCAGATTGAGGTGGTCGTAGACTTGGCAACTATACGTATCGGGCGCGTCGACGCCGAGGAGGCGCGACACGTTCTTGTAGGCGTTGCTGCCTTCGGCAGGAGATGGAGACAGGGTGTAGATGCCCTCGCTCACATCCGCCGGAAGCGCGTCCACAAGCTGCTTGTTCACGGAATAACCGAAGCCGAACAAGCTGCCGCGATAGTTGGCGCGGTAGAGATCGCGGACGAGCACGGCGGTATCGTTGGTATAGCCGCCCATCACGATCGCATCGGGCTTGCCGCGCAGCACCTGATCAACCTCGGTGCGCAGGGTCGTCTTCTTATCGTCGTAGATCAGTGAGGTGGTCTTTCCGCCAGCCGCCGTGATGGTCTTGGTCAGTGCCGCATATTGCGACTCGGTGAAGGGCGTCTGCGGCGAAACGAACGCCACTGTCTTGGCGTTGGCGCCGAGGGCAAACTCTCCAAACTTGGTTCCTTGCAGGGTCGTGGTCGGCTGCGTCCGGATCAGGAAACCCTGGTGGGGGAGGAGAGTGATCGGCTCGGCACCGGAAACAGTTGAGAGGAACACGCCGGACTGCGAACACACCGGCACAACCGCCGTGGTAACTGCGGAGGCCCAGGTGCCGATGATGGCGGAGACCTTGTCGATATCGATGAGCTTGCGGGCGGCGCGCAGACCCGCCTCAGGGCTGGTCTGATCGTCTTCCGAGATGATGAGCAGTTGACGTCCGAGAATGCCGCCTGCCTTGTTGATCTCGTCGGCGGCCTTCTTCACAGTATTCGCCATGGCCGGGCCATAGGAGCCTCCCGAGCCGGTGAGCGGGGTCAGGGTTCCGAGCTTGATGGGACCCATCTGTGCCCGCAAGACAGCCGGCATTGCCACTGTGCCGGCGAAGGCGACGCCAGCGCCGAGAATATGTCTGCGCGTGATATCTGTCATGATACTGTCCTCTTCAGTGACGCGGGAGATTGGCCTGCTGGCCCACCCCGGTCGGTTTGGTGGCGCGTCCGCCCAGGAAAAGACGGCGGATATCGGGATCGTTGGCGACGGCCTCGGCCGGTCCATCGAGGTGATTTCGCCCATCGACGAGCACATAGGCGCGGTCGGAGACCTCGAGAGACTCAAGCGCATTCTGCTCAACCATGAGGATCGCTATGCCTTCTTTGGCGATACTGCGGATGTACTCGAAGAGCTCGTGTGCTGCCTTCGGGCTGAGACCCGCCGTAGGCTCGTCGAGCAGAAGTGCGCGGGGCTTGCCCATGAGAGCCATCGCCATGGCGAGGATTTGACGCTGTCCGCCTGACAGACTCTTGGCCGAGATACGGCGTTTGTCGAACAGCATCGGAAATCGTGCATAAGCCTCTTCCATCCGCTTTTTTGCCGCGCTGCGCTCGAAGAGGCAGCTGACTTCGAGGTTCTCCGCGATCGTCAACGAACCGAAGACATTGCGCTCCTGCGGCACGAAGCCAAGGCCCGCCTTTGCAATGGCCTGTGGCGACTGACCCGTGATGTCCTCGCCGCCGATCAAGACCCTCCCCTGCGACGGGGACAGCAATCCGGAGATCAGCTTCAGCGCGGTCGACTTGCCGGCGCCATTTGGCCCTATGATGGTGACGACCTCGTCCGTATCCGCGCTCAGGGCCACACCCTTTACGATGTGCTCGGCTGAGGCATAGCCGCCGACGATGCCTTCGACATCCAGCAATCTCATCTGCGTCCTCCAAGGTACGCATCCTGAACTTCGCGGTTTTCTCGCACGTCATCGAAAGTTCCTTCAGCGAGCGTCCGACCCTGCGCCATCACGATGACACGCTTGCAGATGCGCTCGATCAGCGCCATGTCGTGCTCGATGAGCAGCACCGTCATGCCCTCAGACACGAGCGCGAGAAGATGGTCCCCAATTTCCTCCGCGAGCGTGGGGTTCACGCCGGCTGCCGGCTCGTCAAACAGGATCATTCGAGGCTCGGCCATCAGGACTCGCCCAATCTCCAAGAGCTTCTTCTGCCCCCCGGAGAGAGCTGTCACCTTGTTGTCAATGACGTGGGACAGCCGCAGGCGCGCAGCGATGGACAAGGCCTTCTCCGCTAATTCCGCCTCACGTTGTCGCGCGCTCGCCGATCCGGCCAGGGCGGTACCGATGCCTTCGCCAGGCTGTTGCGCGCCATAGACCATCAGGTGCTCAAAGACGGAGAGCCTGGGAAAGCCGCGCGCGATCTGAAACGTCCGAACAAGCCCGAGCCGAGTGATCTTGTGAGGGCTCAAGCGCTCAATGGAATGGTCCATGAATCTGATGGATCCGGAATTTGCCCTGTAAAGGCCGGATATGACGTTGAACATCGTCGTCTTTCCGGCACCATTGGGCCCGATCAGTCCGGTCACGACCCCTGGCTCGACGTGGAACGACGCCCCGTCCAAGGCCTTCAGTCCTCCGAAAGCCAGACAGACCCTCTCAACGGCCAAGGGATGTGTGAATGTATCATGGGTCGCTTCCATGGGTGTCTTTGCGTGTGCGTGCACAGTTATCGCCCTTTCGCCGCTCCCTGATGCCGTAGCTTTGCCGAGGAGATCTCAAGGGCAGCCAGGCTCTGCTTCGGTTCGCCCGCACCTGCGGGGTATTCGTTATTCCTCAGCATGAACTCACGCCGCATCTGCTCTTTCCAGAAATCGAGCAGCGCATCGAAGTAAGCCGGATCGTCTCTCGTGGCGGATTGAGCGATCATCCCGCGGATCAGGCACATCGTCGCGTTCATCAAGACGAGCGCATGCTCGACCTCGACACCAACCTGCCCTGCGAGCTCCGCCCACACGGAGTTGAGGCCTGCATGAAATTCCTTGACGACCGGAATAATAGCCGTGCGGAACTCCGCGTTGTGCCTTGCCTCAGGCAAATACTCCATTGTCACGTAGAACAGGCGGTCGTTCATCATACGCCACAGGTAGTCGACGATCTCGTCGGACGTCCCTCCAGACTGACGTATCCCCTCGGCCATCTTGTGAAGGCCAGTCGTCGCATTGCGCAGTTGATGGGAGACTGCCGCCGCGATGATTTCCTCTTTCGAGCTGAAGTGATGAGTCAGTGCACCTCGCGACACTCCAGCAGCCTCCGCGATGTCGGACGTCGACATGCGGTAGAGCCCACGGTCATGCAGCAGAGCGATTGTCGCGTTGAGCAGCTTGAGCGTTGTGTCAGCGGTACGCTCCTGCTGTGTTTTCCTACGGCTGCGGGGTTTCATTCCGTTTCTCCCGTGGTGTTGAAGAGTGGCAGGCTAATTACAAACAAACAAGCCTGTTTGTTTGTCAGGCAGGCAGAACTTTCGTACTATCTGCCTTAGTAATAGGCATCTCGTCCTTTGTCTTGCATGACCGAGTCCGGTTTAGCAGCCGCTTCGCAAACACTATGTTACAGAGCTACAACTTCCGGCGCCGAGCATATGGCACGTTCCGTCGATTTGCAGATCTCCAAAACGATACCCCATCCAATTCAGCTCCACTGTTAGGACTACCCCAAATTGGTATAGGTCAAGTTTGGGTCACGAACGGCCTTTAAGCGTGGCCGTATGAAGGTCAGCTCATCGCGCAGTTGCGGACATTTTGCTGTCCAGCGCGAAGTGAGGCGGGGCTGGCGCAGACTAGTCGAACTTTGTCTGCTGTTACCCGTGGTGTTACCCAGATGAAATTATGGCGAGGAACTGCGGACGCAAGAAAGCGATAAAATCCTTGCCGGTTAAGGGTTTGAGGTGGTGAGCGCGCTGGGACTCGAACCCAGGCCCATCTGATTAAAAGTCAGAGCGCCGTTAGTCGGCGATAATCACGTAAGCACCCCCTTAGCATGCGTGGTGAGCTAACGGGGATTGCTGAAGAAGGTGTCCTCGGCCGCCAAGTCTGAGATTAGCTGCGACAGGGCTTGCGCGGCGGAGAGCAACTCCTGCCGTTCGTCTTCCGTTAGCTGTCCAATCGGAGCACTCCAGCGCCGGTCTGTCATCGGGTTCTCGACCTCAGCGGTCTGCAGCAACGGCCCGTTGTCATCCCAACTCACGGTCAGCTTTGGCACGGCACACCTCCCTCGCTCGGGTAGTTTTTCGCAAGGCTGCCTACAACGATACCAGATCCAGCGTTGAGCCCATAGCACACGGGCAAAGGTAGGGAGAGATAGCCTTCCGCGGACATTGGTCTATGTGCCATACCCGATATTCCAGGCCTCCAATGACAGGCGCCACCGTTTTGAGCCCGGCCCTGTCGAGCAAGGAGATACGCTTGACGTAGCAGTGCTCCGAACGAGCCTGTTGGCGAAGCAATGAGTTGTTCAGCGCTAAGGCGATCCTGTTCTCTGCGGCTCGGATGATGATCGTGCCGGATTGAACGCCTGCTCCAGGGCGGCCGCGATTTCACCCAAGAGGATTGTTGTTTCAGGCACGAAGCGCCCCATGGTCAGGAAGCTATGGATCTGGCCGGGAAAGTGGCGGTGCCGGACCGGAATCCCCGCGATACATAAGCGACAGGCAAAATCGATCCCCTCCTCTTCGAGAAGGTCAAAGCCACATGTCACCACGAAGGTCGACGGCACACGGGTCAGATCCCGGGCCAGCAAGGGCGAGACTCTCCAATCCCGCCTTTCCCGATCATCGACGTATTGCCTCCGAAACCAGCGTAAGTTTTCCGGTTCAGTGGCAATCCGTCCAAGTGGTCGAGTTGCAGATACACGCGGGTAAAATCCGTTGCCGGGTAGAGCAGGATCTGCAGGCAGAGCGACGGAGCTCCGGCATTGCGAGCCATCAGAGCAAGAACTGCGCCAGATTGCCCCCTGCACTTTCTCCGCACAATGCGATCCGTTCGGGATCAAGGCCGCGCGCTTTCGCTTCCCGAGCAATGTAGGTCAGTGCCGCCCAGCAATCCTCGATGGCGGCCGGAAATGGGTGCTCCGGCGCCAATCGGTAGTCGACTGCGACGACCGCGCATTGTCCTAATGTCGCAATGCTGCGACAGACGCCATCGTGCGTATCGAGGTCGCCATTGACCCAGCCACCGGAGTGCAGGAACAGCACGACCGGAAGATCTTCATCCACACTCGTGCCCTTGCCCCGGTACAGGCGTAGGGGGACTGGCCCGCCAGGTCCGGGCACACTGAATTCAACCACGGAGCCGATGGGCGGCAGATCGGGAGCCAGCAATGCGCGGCTGGCCCTGAAAGCATTCCGCATCTGCTCCGGCATCGGGATGCCAACCGACGGGGCATTTGCCTGGCGCAGCATTTCGACAACAAGTCTGGCGCCCGGATCAAGGCTTCTCAACATGAGAGATCCCCTGTGGTTGAAATTCGGGATCAGATACTCAGCGCGGCGCTATCCGGCCGCGCTGTAGTTGACTGGAACCCAATCGTACTCGTCGCTGTCAGCCCTCACATGGCCGATCCCAGGGAATGGGATGTGAGCGCCGGCAATCCAGTAGCCCTTCTCAGCCGCATCGACGAAAGCCTTCCGCCGGGTTGCGGCCGCCGCCTTGGAGTCAACATCGAAATCAATCGCGATGCTGGGCTCATTAAACTGAACCGCACCACCATGAGTGATGTCGCCCCAGGCGACAAACGTCTCGCCGCGGCTCTCGATGACGATCGAGCTATGGCCCGGCGTATGGCCTGCGCGCAGGATTGATCGAAAGCCTGCAAGAGGATCGGCATTGTCGTCAAAGACCTGCAATCGGCCTGAAGTCACATAGGGCTTCAGCGATTCAACAGCCTCAACGAACGACTTCTTCTGTGGTTCGGGCGCTTTGTTGAGGTTGTCAGGGTTGAGCCAGTAGTCCGCATCACGCTTGCTGGCATGAACAATAGCATTGGGGAACACGGCCTTGCCGCCCACGGTGAGGCCGCCGGAGTGATCGGCGTGAATATGGGTCAGGATGATGTCATCGACCTGCTCCGGCGTGTAACCGGCTGCACGGAGGTTTTTCACCAGTTGTCCCAGGCGCGGTCCCAGCAGATCGCCAGTGCCAGCATCGATCAGAACCAGCTTTGGACCCGTGTTGATCAGATAAGCATTCACCGATAGATCAACCGGTGACGTGAGGAAGGATGATTTCAGGACATCCTTGATATGTTCGGGCGTGGTGTTGTTAAAGAACTTCTCGATCGGTAAAGGCAGGGTGCCATCCGAGATGGCCGTGATTTCGAAGTCGCCGAGGGTCATGCGATAGAAGCCTGGCGCTTGTGTCTTGGCAAACGGTGCCGCGGCCAGGGCAGCCCGCAGCGGGAGAGTGCCTGCCGACGAGGCAGCGAGAAGGCCGAGAGTCGCCTTAAGAACGGATCTGCGTGTCGTCATCTTCATTCTCCGTGGCCGGTTCTGAGCCGATGCGGCAGAGCATCGGGTCTCTTATTGAGACAATGAACCGTACTGTGAGGACGGGGAGGGGATTAGCCAGGAGTTCCGGGAAAGATTGTCCCGCATGTGGGGCAATCAGCGAGGGCGGACGGGAACCAGCCTAAGAGGCGGAGTGATCAGCTCCACCTCTCGCTTCTTTACTTCGCAAAGGCGGTCCGCAGTTCTGCGCTTGCCTGGGCGTTGGCGGCCTTTGCCGGCCGGCTCGCAGCCAGGGCATTCAACATGACGAAGTCATGGATGGTACCAATATAGCGGGTGGACGTAACCGGAACCCCTGCCTGCAGGAGCTTCCGGGCGTAGGCCTCGCCCTCGTCCCGCAGCAGATTGTTCTCGGCGACAATCGCGGTTGCGCTCGGCAGGTCCTTGAGCTCTTCGATGCTGGCTCGCAAGGGGAAGGCCAGGATCTCACTGCGACGCTCCGCCGGGAAGTTGGCTGCGAGGAAGAACTCCATGGCCTTCGTCGTCAGAAATGGTCCCCCGCCGAAAGTCTTGTAGGACCCATTGTCGGAGATGTCGTTCGTCACAGGATAGAACAGCACCTGGTGGGCAATGGCCGGGCCGCGGCGCTCCTTGACCAGAGGGTCACCGTCGCCGCCATATTGCCTCCAGCGCTGTCGCCCGCCACGGCAATGCGTGCAGTGTCCACCTTGAGCGCAGCAGCGTTGCGAGAGACATATTCGAGGGCAGCATAGGCCTGTTCATTGTTGATCGGTTACTGCGCCTCGGGAGCCTTGTCATACTCGACGAATACAACAGCGGCCTTGGCCTGTGCGGACAGTTCCCGGATCAGATGGACATGGGTGTTGCGGTCGCCCATCACCCATCCGCCGCCGTGATAGTACATGACTGCAGGCAGGGTTCCGGTCGCCCCTTCCGGACGGACAATGCGGACACGTACCTTTCCGGTTGGGCCGACGGGCCAGATGGCGTCCTCTGCCGAGGTCGCCGAGCTCGCGATCGTCGGGGACAGAACCGTGGCGAGCACGTTGCGCGCTTCCGTGTGGGTCAAGGTGTAAAGCGGCGTGGCTTCGGCGGCGGCATCAGCAAATGCCTGAGCGTGTGGCTCGAGGATGGGGGCGGCCAGGGCCGATGTTGCGAGGAATGCCGACGCGGCGGCAGCAGTGACAACGGTCTTCATGGGTCTTTTCCTATCATTCGATGTTAGATGCAAGGTGCAAGTTCTAGGTTCAGAGGGCGCGGGCCGCCGCGCCTTTAGCGGCCTGGTCGATGACATCGGCGACGGCCTTGGCTTGGGTGAGAAACACCACGTGGCTGCCTTTCACTTCGGCGATGACCGCACGGATGCGACGGGCGGTGCTGCGCAGGAGCTCGGGGGCGATGGCGCCGTCCTCGGTAGCGACAACATACCAACTCGGCTTGGTCTTCCAGGCGGCGTGTGTCACTTTCGTCTCGAGCGCCTTCATGGCGATCGGCACCTGAGCGTCGCGCAGGAACGCACCAACCTCAGGGGAGGTATCGGCTGCAAAGCCGGCGTGGAAGGTGTCGGCCTTGAGATAGGCAAAGCCGTCGGGCTGCACGTCGGGCTGGAAGTTGGGCGGCGGCGGCACCTGAGCATATTGGTCCAGCGTCGACTGGCCGATCTCCGGCGCGAAGGCCGCGACATAGACGAGGCCAGCCGCCTTCGGATCATCACCTGCTTCGGTGATGACGGTGCCGCCGTAGGAGTGACCGACCAGGATGGCCGGTCCGCTCTGCCGGGCGAGCACGCGGCGGGTGGCGGCGACGTCGTCCTCGAACGAGGTGAGCGGGTTCTGGACGATGCTGACCTTGTAGCCGCGGGCGGTGAGCTGGTCATAGACGCCGCGCCAGCCCGATCCGTCGGCAAACGCGCCGTGAACAAGGACAATGTTTCGGACGTGGTCAGAGTCGGCTCCGCCAGATGCGGGATGGCCCGTTTCGGGCAACCTTTCGGCATGGGCGGGAAATAAGTTCACCATTGTTGATCTCCCTTCTGCAGTTTTATCCCGTCTGGGACAATCAACAGATAGACGATCCCAATCTGCTTGATTATCAGCCGATCTCGGGCATCAATGTCCTGCTACGAGCAACAATCAAGCTGATAGAGAAACGCGATGCTCCGGGACTTCAGTGACACGGTCGCCTTCGTCAAAGTGGTCCAGGAAGGAAGCTTCACCGCCGCAGCCCGGGTGCTGCGAATCCCTAAGACCCGCATCAGCCGTAAGGTACAGGAGCTCGAGCGCCGCCTTGGGACACAATTGATGCACCGGACCACCCGAAGCCTGAAGCTGACAGAAGCCGGTACAATCTATTTCCAGCGTTGCCAGGGATTGGTGAAAGATATCGAGGATGCGGAGAACGCGGTTGCGGAGTTACAGCAGCACCCGCGAGGCTGGCTGAAGATTACCGCGCCGCATTGGCTGACCACGCGCATTCTCGCGCCCGTCCTGAGCGAGTTCCGCCGCTTCTATCCTGAGGTCTATCCTCAATTGATCCTTGCACACGAGGTTCTTGATATTGTCGCCAAGGAGATCGACATCGCCTTTCGACTCTATGAAGGGCCATTACCGGACTCATCGCTCCAAGCGAGGCGGCTCGGCAGCCTGCCGATGGGCATCTATGCCGCACCCACGTACCTGGAACGTTGGGGCACACCTGCGCATCCGTCCGAGCTGTTAACACACGCATGCTTGGTGACGCAGTTCTACTTTAGCAGACCGACCCACGCCTGGCCGTTGCGATGCCAAGGGAACTTGAGCGACTATGCGATCCGGCCGGTTGCTGTCGCCAGTGACCCGGAGGGACTGCACGGGTTCCTTCTTGCAGGAGAGGGCCTACTGTTAGCGAACGAAGTGCGCGTACGGGCTGATGTCGAAGCGGGCAGGCTCGTGCGCGTTCTCCCCGATTGGTCTGGTCCTGCACCGACGCTTTACGCAATGCGCGCTGGGAGTCGGGTACAACCCCCCAAAGTCAAAGCTTTCCTCGACTTCCTGGGCCCCCGGCTGAGTCTCGAGACAATCAGCCGAGACGGAGAAGGCTAGAGGACCTGCCGATCCGAATCCTTGCTACGAATGAAAAATTCGCCGCCGTTCAACTAAGGCGTGTAGACATTCAGGTGACCTGAGGGATTCCCGCTCTGGCTGAAATCTGCGCTGATCTTCACGCATGCTTCGGTGAAACCGTCATGGCGGAGGTGAACGCCAGAGATGTTGGCAAGCAGCGCCTTCACTAGCGCGGCGTCGGAGAACGGGATGAAGACGGTGGCCTCCTGGACAGGCACGATCTCAACGAGATTGGCTGCGCGCAGGCGGGCCGCAGCGGTCCCGCCATAGGCCCGGACACGACCGCCGCTGCCGAGCAGAACGCCGCCGAACCAACGCGTCACGACGACGGCGACATGGTCGAGCTGAAGCTGGTCAATGGCCTGGAGGATCGGCTTGCCGGCGGTGCCGCTGGGTTCGCCACCGTCGCTGAATCGCTAGGTCTGACCAACCCACCAGGCCCAGCAACTGTGGTTGGCGTCCGGTTTGGAATGGGCGGCGACCGTGTTGCATGGATCGGTTGGTGAGCAGACGGAGCCCACTCCGTGCCTTTGTTTAAGCGATGCGGACGGACTTCGGGCGTCCGAACTCAAGCATCTGGTTCAAGGTCTGAACTGCAATGGCGACCTCAGTTCCACGACGTCGGTTGGTCCGCGAACGCAGCGCATCACCGATCACTCGTTTAAGTCGGCTGATGGCAGTCTCCACCAGAGCCCGACGCGTGTACCCGGACCTCTTCTGTCAGCTCATGGGTCCATGCTCTGCGATGCTTTGGAGATGTCGATCGCGCTGGGTCGGGGTGGCCTCAACATCCTCGCTCAGCACCGCCGTCGAACGTGGCGGGACAATCACGTCAGCATCAGGATGGCGCTCGGTGACAGTGCCATAGACGCCAGCCTGATCGTAGGCTCAGTCACCGACAAACGACGCGAGTGGACCTGTGATCTGGTCGAGCAACGGCCTAACCTGTGAGCCGTCATCGACATCATGGGTCGTCAGCTCTGAGGCCAGGATCTGCGGATCTGTTGCAGCTTTGACGATTGCTCCGCCTGAGCTACGACACGAGAGTGGCAAGTGGGGCTGGCGGTGAAGCAAAATAACAAGAGCCTATTCAAAGGGCGGCAGTTCACGGCGGAGATCATCCTGTGGGCGGTGCGGTGGTACCTACGGTTTCCGATCAGCTATCGCGATCTCGAGTGCATGTTGGCCGACCGCGGCATTCAGGTAGACCATACGACCCTCTTTCGCTGGATCCAGGCTTATGCACCCGCGCTGGACAAGCGCATTCGGCCGCATCTGCGCATGACGAACGGCTCATGGCACGTGGACGAGACCTACATTCGGGTGAAGGGAGAGTGGGTGTACCTGTACCGCGCCGTTGATGCCATTGGGCAGACAGTCAACTTCCTGCTCTCGCCCAAACGGGATGCGGCGGCAGCCCGGCGCTTCTCCCGCAAGGCTTTGAAGCAGTCGCATACAGTCAATCCGCGGACGATCACGGTCGATAAGAACGCTGCCTATCCGATTGCGATGAGAGCCATGAAGAAGGAGGGCACACTCTGGCGCTTTGCCAAAATCCGGCAGGTGAAGTTCTTGAACAACATTGTCGAGCAGGATCACCGACGTATCAAGCGGCTGGTCAGACCTGGACTGGGTTTCAAGACCTTCAGGTCCGCCTCACAGACGATTGCTGGTTACGAGGCGATGGCCATGATCCGCAAGGGACAGGTTGTAAGTGCCCCAGCGAGTGACATGCGAACCCAGCGCGACTTCATTGCTACCCTGTTCGGCGCTGTGGCGTAACCTGCGTTCCAGCCCGGCCGTCGCTTGACCCGTGTCAGGAGTTGCAACGGAACCGATCATCGCCCATGCGGTCTGGCTGTATTTCCGGCTCCCGCTGAGCCTGCGGCTGGTTGAGGAAATGCTGCTCGAGCGTGGCATCGTCATCTCCTACGAGACGGTCCGCTGGTGGGCTCTGAAGTTCGGGCCGGACTACGCCCGCCGCCTCAAGCGCAAGACGCCAAGCCGCCGCGATATCTGGCACCTTGACGAGGTCGTGGTCACCATTGCCGGTCAGAAGCACTGGCTCTGGCGGGCTGTCGACCAGGATGGCTATGTGCTCGATGAGATTGTCCAGAGCCGCCGCAACACCAAGGCGGCGAAGCGCTTGCTGAAACGCCTGTTGAAGAAGCAGGGTTGTCCACCCCGATGGATGAGCAGCGATAAGCTCGGCTCCTATGCCGCCGCCCGGCGTCAGATCATGCCAGCAGTCGAGCATCGCTCGCACAAGGGGCTTCTCTTCTCTATTCGGCCGGGTTCAGTCAAGCGCTTCCGATCTGTTTGGCTCCATAACATGGCTGCCCCGCGGGCTCTCGCTTCTCTCCGGAATCAGCGCGATGGCTCTTCCACTATGGGGTCAGAAGAATGAAGCGGAACGATCTCAACAGCGTCCTTTGTGCCGGGGGCGCAAGGAACAAACCTTTGTGCGGACTCGCTTCATTCATCGTCCCGCGAGGGACAGCTCTCCGCCTCGGGGCGGAACCTTGTCTTTCTGTCTGGCTCGGACGGTCTTCGTCGGCCACAAGCACCTACATCGCCTGAGCCTCTCTCGTCCAACGGAACTCAGTGCCATCACACCAGATCCGATGCAAAATGGTCGCCAGCCGGCGGGCGAGCGCGATGACAGCCTTTCCCCGCCCGCGCCGCTGGGCCACCCTCATGGCCCAGGCTTTCAGCCAGGACCAGCGGCTGGCTCGGGTCAGGATGATCTGAGCCGCTTCAAACAGCAGCGTTCGCATCATGGCATCGTCGCACAATGAGATCCGGCCGACCCGGCTGCTTTCCCCTGACTGGTGCAGGACGGGCGTCAGCCCCAAGGCAGGCCCCACCGCCTTGGAGCGCCGGAACCGGGCTGGCGTGTCGATTGTGGCCACAAAAGCCAGGGACACCGCCGGCCCCACTCCCGGAACCGTCATCAGGCGCCGGCACACCTCATCATTGCGGACCAGGGCCAACAGCTTCCGGTGCAGGGTGGCAAAGTGCTCGCGCAACTCGCGACGGGCCTGCAGCAGCGGTTGGATGACCTCGATCAGATCGGGCATGCTCTCGATGAGCTCACGGATGCGCGCCTCGAACCGCACCGCTCCGACGGTCCCGACTTTGAGCCCGAAGTTGCGCAACAATCCGCGGATGTCGTTCTCAACCGCGAGGGCTTTCTCCTGCAGGAGCTTGCGAGCGGTGAGTAGGGCTCGGCGCTTCTGACTTGAGAGCGTCTTCACATGCACTGGGCGGAAGAGGTTGACACGCATCATCTGGGCGATGCCACGGGCATCGTGGCGATCCGTCTTGTTCACCTGAGCTTTGAGAAAAGCCCTGGTGTGCCGCGCCTCGATGCACACAACGGGAAGCCCGGCCTGGGCAAGCCCCTCGAAGAGCCATTGGGAGAGCGGGCCCGCCTCAAGACCAACCCGCTCGAGGTGCCAGGCAGCGTCCTGCAGCACCCGCAGAAGATCCTCCGGATGGCTGAGAGCCTTGACCTCACGACAGATCTTCCCCGTCTCATCAACGATGCACACCGAAGTCTCTTTAACCGAGACATCAAGGCCGGCATAATGCTTCATGCTGCGCTTCTCCCCCTGAGGCTTGTGGCTGGTCCTACCCAGACCACGTTGTACCATCAGCCTGAAGCGCAGCACCTCCG
>NZ_JBVVAK010000127.1:0-23151 GCF_055792825.1 Microvirga sp. GN3 | reverse complement strand
GCTATGACGGCATGCACCTGATCTACGAGGGCCTGAAGAAGACCAACGGCGCTGGCGGTCAGGCGCTGGTCGACGCGATGAAAGGCATGAGCTGGACCAGCCCGCGCGGTCCGGTCTCCATCGATCCGCAGACCCGCGACATCATCCAGAACATCTATGTGCGCAAGGTCGAGCGCAAGGATGGCGAACTCTACAACGTGGAATTCGCCACCATCCCGAACGTCAAGGACCCGGTGAAAGCCGCCAAGTCAAACTAAGTTACTGACTATTCCAAGGGCGCCATCATGCGATGGCGCCCTTGCTTTTATGTATACAGGATGGTCGACGTCGCCTAGATATTTGCGTAAAATTCCTACTATTATCCGCAAGTATAGTTGCTGCAGCCCATCGCCTGTATACAGTCCGCTTGAGGGAGATAACAGATGACGCACGCCAAAGCCTTTCCTCTCAACGCTTGGTATGCCGCGGCCTGGAGCCATGAGATCGAGCATGAGCTCGCAGCCCGGACCATCTGCAATAAGGACGTCGTTCTCTATCGCCGCACGGATGGCCAGGTCACTGCACTGGAAGATGCTTGCTGGCATCGGCTGCTGCCGCTTTCCATGGGGCGTCTCGAAGGCGACCAGGTGATCTGCGGCTATCACGGGCTCGTCTTCAATTCGGCTGGTCGATGCACCTACATGCCGGCGCAGAAGACCATCAATCCGTCGGCTTGCGTCCGTTCCTATCCTGTCGCTGAGCGTCATCGTCTCGTTTGGCTCTGGCCTGGTGATCCCGCGCTCGCGGATCCGGCGAAAATTCCGGATTTCCATTGGAACGACGGCACTGACTGGGCCGGCGAGGGCGGAACTTTCTACAGCCTGAAATGCGATTACCGTCTCGTCATCGACAATCTCATGGACCTGACGCACGAGACCTACGTTCATGCAGGCAGCATCGGCGATGAGGCGATCACCAGCGCGCCCTTCGACGTCACGCACACGGATCGCACCGCGACCGTGACGCGCTGGATGATCAATATCGAGCCGCCGCCTTTCTGGGCCAAGCAGCTCAACAGGCCCGGCGAACATGTGGACCGGTGGCAGATCATCTATTTCCAGGCCCCGTCCACCATCGTCGGCGATGTGGGTGTTGCCGTGACAGGAGCCGGCGCTCCTCAGGGCGACCGCTCCCAGGGCGTCAACGGCGCCTTCCTGGCTGCCATCACGCCCGAGACGGACAAGACCTGCCACTATTTCTGGAACTTCGTCAGAACCTTCCGAAAGGACGACGAGCAGCTCACGCGAGACATCAACAAGGCTCATGTCAACGAGGGCAAGGGTGTCTACGATCAGGACCACACGGTTCTCGAAGCGCAGCAGATCGCGATCGACAGAAATCCGCGGATGCCCTTCTACAATCTCAACATCGATGCCGGCGCCCTCTGGGCGCGCAAGCTGATCGACGGGATGCTGGACGATGAATACGGCCCGCAACCCCACGTTCCAAGCCAGGCGGCCGAGTAGGTCCGCCGATGGCTGAGCAACTCGACTGGCGGGCCGCGAAGCTGATCCGGATGCGGGATCTTTCTCCCGACATCCGGCTCTTCGAGATCGAACCTTCGGGAGACTTCGTCATCCCGAAGCCCGGCAGCCATATCAACGTGACAGTGCAGATCGGCGAACGGCCGGACGTGCGTTCCTATTCGATCGTCGGTCCCTGCGCGGACGGTATCTACCGGATCGCCGTGAAGCTCCTCGGCGACACCCGCGGCGGCTCCGCCTATATGTGGAGCCTGAAACCCGGAGCTCAGCTCACCATCTCGACTCCGGGCAATCACTTCGATCTCGGCCGCGGCCGGCCGGAATATCTCCTGCTCGCGGGGGGCATCGGCATCACGCCGATCTTCACCATGGCTTTGGCTCTCGCCGACATCAATGCCAATTTCCGGGTGCTCTATGCCTGTCGCCGCGGAGAGGATGCCGCTCTTGCCGACGAGCTGCGGGAGCGCATCGGCGACCGGTTGCAGATGTTCCTCGACGAGGACGGGGACAGGGTGAACCTCGCTTCCGAGATCGCTCGGCTGGCGCCGGGCGGCGAGCTGTATGTCTGTGGCCCCATCGGCATGCTGGAGGCGGCCAAGCGGGCTTGGCAGCAGAGCGGTCGCCCGGTCGAGCAATTGCGGTTCGAGACCTTTGGCAACAGTGGGCGGTTTGCCTCCCAGCCCTTCAAGGTCAACATCCCCCGCCTCAATCTCGTGGTCAACGTTCCGCAGAACCAGACCATGCTCGATGCCCTGGAGACTGCCGGCGTCGCCATGATTTCCGACTGCAGGCGCGGCGAGTGCGGGTTGTGCGCGCTGTATATCCTGGAGGTGGACGGCATCGTCGACCACCGCGACGTGTTCTTCAACGACGAGGAAAAGGCGGCCAATGCCAAACTCTGCACCTGCGTCTCGCGGGTCGCAGGCGGCAGCATCACCATCGACACAGCGGACAGGGCGGCTTGATGACCATGGATAAAGCCAGTGACCGCTCCCTCTCGCAGACAGTAAAGGCGCAGCTTGCCCTGCGCGAGCTGGTGCTGCGAGGGGCGTTGAACCCTGGCGAGCGGGTTTCCGAACTGCAGATGGTCGAGCGGCTCGGTGTGTCACGAACCCCGGTTCGCATGGCTCTCGTCCGGCTTGAGGAGGAGGGTTTGCTGGAGGCGATCCCGTCCGGTGGATTTGCCGTGAAGGCTTTTTCCGAGAAGGAAGTCTTCGTCTCCATCGAAATTCGCGGAACTCTCGAGGGCCTGGCCGCGCGCCTTGCTGCCGAGCATGGCGCCAGTCGCTCTGCGCTTCTCACGGCTGCCGAATGTCTCGATGAGATCGATGACGTCATCCGCCGAGACCTGCTTGAGATCGACCTCTCGCAATATGTCGAACTGAATGCCCGGTTCCACGGAATTCTGATCGACATGGCCGATAGTCCGCCTTTGGCGCGCCAGCTCGAACGGGCGAGCGCTCTGCCTTTTGCTTCGGCAAGCGCCTTGGTACCCGTTCAGTCCCGCTCGCCGGAGCTGCATCATATCCTGACCGTCGCCCAGGATCAGCATCGCTGCGTCCTGACCGCCATCGAACGGCGGGAGGGGAGCCGGGCCGAAGCGATCATGCGGGAGCATGCGCGCATTGCCCACCGCAATCTGGAAAGAGCGCTTACAAACCAGAGGGACATGGACCTTGTGCCGGGTTCTGCGCTCATCAAGCGGCGCATCCGCGCCTAAGTCGAATGGCTAAAAAGCCAAAGAGGGAGTGAGGAAACATGTTGAGACGCACATTCTTAGGTGCCGCGGCCGCGTTGGCCCTGACCGGAGCGGCATCGGCCCAGGAGACGGTGAAGATCGGCCTGATCCTGCCGATGACCGGCCCCTTCGCCTCCACGGGACGCCAGATCGAGGCGGCGGCCAAACTCTACATGCAGCAGAAGGGCGATACGGTCGCCGGCAAGAAGATCCAGCTCATCGTCAAGGACGACACCGGCACGGCCGATGTCACCAAGCGCCTGGCGCAGGAACTCATCGTCAACGACAAGATCGCCGTCATGGCAGGCTTTGGCCTGACGCCGCTCGCCCTGGCGACGGCGCCTCTGGCGACGCAGGCGAAGGTGCCGGAAGTGGTGATGGCGGCAGCGACCGCAACCATCACCGAGGCTTCTCCCTTCATCGTCCGCACCAGCTTCACCCTGCCGCAGGCGACCGTGCCGATGGCGGATTGGGCGGCGCAGAATGGGATCAAGAAGGTCGCGACCCTCGTGTCCGATTACGGTCCCGGAATTGACGCTGAGAAAGCTTTCACCGGCGCCTTCACCGCCAAGGGCGGGCAGGTGGAGAACCTGCGGGTGCCGCTCGCCAACCCGGACTTCTCGCCCTTCCTGCAGAAGGTGGCCGATGCCAAACCGGACGCCTTGTTCGTGTTCGTGCCCTCAGGTGTCGGCGCACAGTTCATGAAGCAGTTCGTGGAGCGCGGTCTCGACAAGAGCGGCATCAAGCTCATCGGCCCCGGCGACGTGACCGACGATGATATCCTCAACGGCATGGGCGACGTCGCTCTTGGCGCCATCACCACCCAGCATTATTCCGCAGCCCATGACAGTCCCGAGAACAAGGCGTTCGTCGAAACCTTCAAGAAGGCGAACAACGGCATGCGCCCCAACTTCATGGCAGTCGGCGGCTATGACGGCATGCACCTGATCTACGAGGGCCTGAAGAAGACCAACGGCGCTGGCGGTCAGGCGCTGGTCGACGCGATGAAAGGCATGAGCTGGACCAGCCCGCGCGGTCCGGTCTCCATCGATCCGCAGACCCGCGACATCATCCAGAACATCTATGTGCGTAAGGTCGAGCGCAAGGACGGCGAACTCTACAATGTGGAATTTGCCACCATCCCGAACGTCAAGGATCCGGTGAAAGCCGCCAAGTCAAATTGATGATTATCTGGCGAGCGCTGCCATGAGGCGGCGCTCGCCTTGCGTTTCCTGGAGAGAACGGTGCTGACCATCCTCTTTGACGGTATTGCCTATGGCATGCTGTTGTTCGTGCTGGCCTGCGGGCTTGCCGTCACGCTTGGGCTGATGAACTTCGTCAACCTGGCTCACGGCGCCTTCGCCATGGCGGGCGGCTATGTGACGGCCGTTCTGATGAACCGCTATGGCGTGCCGTTCCTCCTGACTCTTCCGCTGGCCTTCATCGTGCCGGCTCTCGCGGGGCTCGTGCTCGAGCGGACCCTCTACAAGCGTCTTTACACGCGCAGCCATCTCGATCAGGTCCTGTTCTCGATCGGCTTGGTGTTCATGGCTGTCGCGGCCGTCGACTACACCATGGGATCGCAGCAGCAGATGATCCAGATCCCGACCTGGCTTCAGGGGCGCGTCGAGGTTCTCGGCATCCAGGTCGGGCTCTATCGCAGTTTCATCATCGCTATCTGCGGCGTCCTCGTGGTCGCGCTTCAGTTCATCCTGACCAGAACCCGCTTCGGCAGCCGCTTGAGAGCCGCGGTGGACGATCCTCGCGTCGCTCGCGGCCTTGGCATCAATGTCAGCGTGATCTTCGCTGTCACCTTCGCGGTTGGCTCAGGACTCGCGGGACTGGGTGGTGCGCTGGGAGCAGAGATCCTGGGGCTTGATCCCACATTCCCGCTCAAGTTCATGATCTACTTCCTGATTGTTGTCACGGTCGGCGGTACGACGAGCATCACTGGCCCCTTCGTGGCCTCCCTGCTGCTCGGCATCGCCGATGTGGCCGGCAAATATTACGTGCCGAGCCTGGGCGCCTTCGTCATCTACACGCTCATGATCGTCGTTCTCGTTCTTCGCCCACAAGGGCTGTTCGCCCGTGCGCGCTGAAACGGTAGGAAATAAACCGATGCAGTCCAATACTGCCGATAATGTCAGGATGGCTCTGACTCGAAGGGGCCGATGGGGTGTGGGCGAGATCGCCTTCTGGCTTGTGGCGGCCGCGACCCTGTTCTTCCTGCCCGAGCGCCATCTCATTCTGAACGAGATCGCGATCATCGGTCTGTTCGCACTCTCTCTGGACCTGATCCTTGGCTATGCCGGCATCGTATCCCTGGGCCACGCCGCCTTTTTCGGCCTCGGCGCCTATGCGGCCGGCATCCTCGCCAAGAATGGCATGGGGGACCCTCTCGTCGGCTTGGGCGTGGCGGCGATTGCTGCAGCGATCCTTGGATTCATCACCAGCTTTCTTGTGCTGCGTGGCTCGGACCTGACGAAGCTGATGGTGACGCTGGGTGTCGCGCTCGTCCTCGGTGAGTTGGCCAACCAGATGTCGTGGCTGACCGGAGGCGCGGACGGACTGCAGGGCATCAGCATGGGGCCGATTCTCGGGCTGTTCGAATTCGACATCTTCGGCACGACGGCCTATGCCTATAGCCTCGTGGTGACGTTCCTGCTGTTCGTGCTCGCGCGCCGGATCGTCGTGTCGCCCTATGGCCTGTCGCTGTGCTCGATTCGTGACAATCCCCTCCGGGCTCGTGCCGTGGGCATTCCGGTCAACCGCCGCCTCGTGGCGGTCTATACGCTGGCGGCCGCCTATGCGGGCGTCGCCGGTGGGCTGCTGGCGCAGACGACCCAGTTCGTTTCGCTTGATGTGCTCGCCTTCCACCGCTCGGCCGATGTGATGCTGGTTCTGGTGATCGGGGGCGTCGGCTATCTCTACGGCGGGCTCATCGGCGCCGTCTTCTTCAAGGTGCTGCAGGACGTCCTTTCGGCCTGGACGCCGCAATACTGGCAGTTCTGGATTGGATTGATCCTCGTTCTGCTCGTGTTGGCAGGGCGTGAGCGGTTGACGGATCGGATCAGGGCCCTGTGGCCGCGGTCGAGACGCGGCCTGATGGCGGAAAGCCCGCAACCCTTGCCGACAACGAAAGCCCGGGAGGTTTGAGATGGCGGCCGCTCTCGAAACAAGAGGCCTGATCAAGCGCTTCGGCGGCCTTTTGGCCACGGACAACGTGTCGTTCAAGTTGGAGCAGGGCGCTCGCCATGCCCTGATCGGCCCGAACGGCGCCGGCAAGACCACGTTCATCAACCTCCTCACGGGCGTGCTCACGCCGACCTCCGGGCTGATCCTTCTGGAAGGCGAAGACATCACACGCCTGCGGCCCGAATTGCGCGTCCAGCGCGGCCTCGCCCGCACCTTCCAGATCAATCAACTCTTTCCGGCCATGACGCCCCTCGAAACCCTGGGCCTCGCCGTGTCGGAGCGCATGGGAGGCGGACGTGACTGGTGGCGCGTGATCGGCAGCAAGCGCGAGATCGTCGACGAGATCGTCGAGATCGCCCAGCGCTTCCGCCTCACCGATGTGCTGGACGAACGCACCTCCAACCTGGCCTATGGCAAGCAGCGCCTTCTGGAGATCGCCGTTGCCTTTGCCTGCCGGCCGCGCGTGCTGCTCCTCGATGAGCCGGCCGCAGGTGTGCCGGAGGCCGAGCGGCACGAGTTGCTTGCCACGGTGGCGGCCCTGCCGCGGGATGTTTCTGTCCTCCTGATCGAGCACGATATGGACCTCGTGTTCAGCTTCGCCGACCGGATCTCGGTTCTGGTCAACGGCGCGCTGTTCACCGAAGGCAGTGTCGAGGAGGTCTCGACCGATCCCCGGGTTCGGGCCGTGTATCTCGGGGAGAGCATCGATGAGTGATCTTCTCAAGCTCAGCCAAGTCTCCGCAGGTTACGGCGAAGCGATCGTGATCTCGAAGATCGATCTCTCCCTCAAGCCGGGAGAATCCCTGGCCGTGCTCGGCCGCAACGGCACCGGCAAGACGACCCTGATCAACACGATCATCGGCGTGACCCGTCATCGCGGCGGCTCCATCATGCTCGATGGTCGGGATGTTACAAAGATCCGCCCCGACAAGCGGGCGCAGGCCGGCATCGGCTGGGTGCCGCAGGAGCGCAACATCTTCAGGTCGCTGACCGTGGAAGAAAACCTCACCGCGGTCGCCCGTCCCGGAGCGTGGAATGTCAACCGGGTGTACGAGATGTTCCCGCGGCTCAAGGAGCGCCGCTCCAATCTCGGCAACCAGCTCTCGGGCGGCGAGCAGCAGATGCTGGCCATCGCCCGGGCGCTCGTGCTCAATCCCAAGGTCCTGCTGCTGGACGAGCCGACGGAGGGACTTGCCCCCATCATCATCGAGGAGCTGTTGGCCGCCCTGAAGCGGATCATCCGCGGGGAGGGCATGTCGGCCATCGTGGTGGAGCAGCATGCTCAGAAGATCCTCGGCGTGACCGACAATGCCGTCATTCTCGACCGAGGCACCGTTGTGCACGCCGGTACGAGCCGGTCTCTTATCGAGAACCCGACTGCCCTCGAGCAGCATCTCGGAGTGACGGCCAAGAAGAAGCCGGCGCGTATGGCCACGCGTTAGACCCATTCATCTGGAGGAGAAGCTCATGCAACGCACCAAACCGCCTTTCCGTGCCGACATGGTTGGCAGCCTGCTTCGCACAGCAGCCCTGAAGGAGGCGCGTCATAAGCATCACGACGGTGAGATTTCGGATGAAGCCTTGAAGGAGGTCGAGGATCGCGAGATCCGGGCCTTGATCAAGCGTCAGGAGGAAATCGGCCTGCAGGCTGTGACGGATGGGGAGTTCCGTCGCGCCTTCTGGCATTTCGATTTTCTGGAACACCTCGATGGCGTCACCTCTGTCGAGGCCGATTCAGGCATGCACTTCAAGGGTGGCATCGGCATCACGAAGGCGCTGCGGATCACAGGCAAGGTCGACTTCTCCGGTCACCACCCGATGATCGATCATTTCCGCTTCGTGAAGGACAACACGGATCGCGTGGCGAAGATGACGATCCCCGGTCCGAGCATGCTTCACTACCGCGGCGGACGGAAGATGATGAACATGGGCGTCTATCCCGAGATGGACCAGTTCTATGCCGATGTCGGCAAAGCCTACAACAAGGCGGTGCACGCCTTCTACGACGCCGGCTGCCGCTATCTCCAGCTCGACGACATCTCGTTCGCCTATCTCTGCGACCCGGAACAGCGCGAGATGCTGCGTCAGCGCGGTGACGATCCGGAGAAGCAGCCGGAGATCTATGCCGGCATGGTGCGCGAGGCCCTCAGGGACAAGCCGGAGGATCTGACGATCACCATGCATCTGTGCCGCGGCAACTTCCGCTCGACTTTCATCGCGTCGGGCGGATACGAGCCGGTGGCGGAGGTTCTATTCAACCGCATGCCGGTCGACGGCTATTTCATGGAATGGGATACGGACCGCGCCGGGGGATTCGAGCCCCTGCGTTTCCTGCCGAAGGGCAAGTCGGTCGTTCTGGGCCTTGTGACCTCCAAGACCGGCACGCTTGAGAAGAAGGACGACATCAAGCGCCGGATCGATGAGGCTGCCAAGTATGTCGATCTCGACCAGCTCTGCCTCTCGCCGCAATGCGGCTTCGCCTCCACGGAGGAAGGCAACACGCTGGCCGAGGACGAGCAGTGGGCCAAGCTGCGCATGATCGTCGAGATTGCCGAAGAAGTGTGGGGCAGCCCCGGCTCCGGGGCCAAGAAGGCGGCCTGATCGCAGGCGAGGGAACTCTCTCAAGTTCCCTCGCGGTCATTGCGCATCGTGCGGAAAAGTGGTTCCGGTTTTCCGCGCCCAACGATGCGCTCTTCAAAGAGTGGAGTATCGGATCCGATCCCAAAAGTGGGTCCACTTTTGGGTCCGATGCCCCTGCTGCGCGCGAAAGACATCATGATGCATGACGAACCGGTGCTCGACCTTGCCCATCTCGGTCACCTTGAACTGCTCACGCCGAAGCCGGAAGAGAGCTTACGTTTCTTCGTCGACGTGATGGGCATGACAGAGAGTGGCCGGCAGGGCGACTCGGTCTATCTCCGCGGCTGGGATGATTACGAGCGCCACTCGCTCAAACTCACGGCATCGAAGAAGCCGGGTATGGGCCACATGGCGTTCCGCGCGCGCAGTCCGCAAGCGCTCGAGCGTCGTGTCGCAGCCCTGAAAGGATCCGGTTACGATATCGGCTGGACTGATGGTGATCTCGGCCACGGTCCGGCCTTCCTCTGCCGCGATCCGGACGGGCACGTCATCGAGCTCTATTACGAAACCGAGTGGTATCAGGCTCCGCCGGAGCTGAAGCCGGCCCTGAAGAACCAGGCCCAGCGCTTTCCGGCACGGGGCGCCAATGTCCGTCGGCTCGATCACCTGAATTGCCTTGCCTCGGATATCCGGTCGAACCGGATCTTCTACGAGACCTATCTCGGATGCCGTTTGACCGAACAGATCGTCCTCAATGACGGCACCGAGGCCGGCATGTGGATGACGCTGACCAACAAGAGCTATGACTTCGCGTTCACCCGCGACCATACCGGCGCAAAAGGCCGCTTCCATCACCTGACCTACGCCCTTGACAGCCGCGAGGATGTCTTGAGGGCAGCCGACATTTTCCTGGAGGCTGGCGTCCCCATCGAATCCGGCCCGCATAAGCACGCGGTCCAGCAGACCTTCTTTCTGTACGTCTACGAACCCGGCGGCAACCGGGTCGAGGTGTGCAATGCCGGCGCCCGCCTCATTCTCGCACCGGATTGGAAGCCGATCGTCTGGACGGAGGAAGAGCGCAAGAAGGGGCAAGCCTGGGGCATGAAGACAATCGAGTCGTTTCACACCTACGGAACGCCTCCGGTCGAGGAGAAAGCGTAAGCAATATCCGCTCGTAGAGATGTGAGTGCTTTATGCCGAATTCGGAGATTGGTAAGAGGGGGCTGTCCGCTGCTAGCCGATCGTGCTGAGAAGTTCTTTTGTTCGGGCGGCGAGCTTTTCATCTTAGTCGGTCGTGCGCTAGACTCTCGGCCATGCCGGTGTCGGTCCGCCTTACCTGCTTTTCAGTCGCAGTTCTTGTGGCCTTTCTCGCGTGCGCCATTGCGAAACCTGGAAGTTCATCGGCGCAAGGACAACGGTCCGGCACGCGCCTTGCCATCGAGGCACAGTTCCAAGACTGGCTCATGCAGACCGTCTGGCCCGATGCGCACAAACAGGGTGTCTCCCGGGAAACCTTCGAGCAAAACCTGTCGGCGATGAGGCTCGACTGGAATCTCCCGGAACTTCAGCCGCCCGGCCGGACAGCTCCTCCGGACGATCAGCGTCAAGCGGAGTTCCAGCATCCCGGCCGCTATTTCGCAGAGGCTCAGCTCGCCTCCCTTGCGAAGAGCGGGCGCGAGCTCCTGCGGCGATGGGCCTCCGCTCTCGATGCCATCGAGCGACGATACGGCGTGCCGCGGGAGATCGTCGTCGCAATCTGGGGAAGGGAGTCGCATTTCGGCCGTGTCACCGCGCAGCACCAGGCACTGCGGGTTCTGGCCACACAGGCCTTTATGGGACGCCGGCGCGCGCTGTATTATCCGGAACTCCTGGCCGCTCTGGTGATCCTCGAGGAGGATCATTTTTCCGGCGAGACCCTGCTGTCGTCCTGGGCTGGAGCCATGGGACAGCCGCAGCTCCTTCCTTCGAAGTTCCTGCGCTATGCCGTTGACGCTGATGCAGACGGACGGCGGGATGTTTGGCACTCGGTGCCGGACAGTCTCGCGTCCATCGCGAACTATCTGCGCGAGCATGGGTGGAAACCGGATTTGCGCTGGGGCTTGGAGGTGAGCCTGCCGCAGGCCGTCTCATGTACCCTCGAAGGTCCACGACAGGGCAGATCCGTGCAGGAATGGCTGCGGCTCGGCCTGACACCTTCCAGCGGCGGCGCCTGGCCCGCGTGGAATGGCAATATAACTGCTTTCCTGGTGATGCCCGCAGGCCGCCTGGGACCGGTCTTCCTGGTCTCCGAGAATTTCTATGTCCTCAAGCAATACAACGAGTCCGATCTGTACGCGCTCTTCATCGGCCACCTCGCTGATCGCATGAGCGGTGCCTCGGCTTTCGCCGGGCAGTGGCGGCCGGCAGACCCTATGAAACGCAGCGATCTCCAGGCCATGCAGGAGCGCCTGAAGGGGCACGGCTATGATGTCGGAAAGGTCGATGGCCTGGTTGGCTTTGCAACGCGCACAGCAATCGGGCAATGGCAGGCCAAAAGCCGCCTGGATCAGACCTGTTTCCCCGATACCGCTCTTATTCAGGCAATCCGCGGAGCCAACCCGTGAGCGGACGCGATGCAACGCTTGCAGGCCGAGTTGCTCGACCATTGTAATCGGCACTTTGAAACGCATTGTGGGTAGCCCGAAGCCGAAGTTCAGTGGGGAGCGGGCATGACATTCTCATACGTGCAGGTTCTCTTCCGCCAACTCGGGGGGAGGCCAAGCAATGCCCTATCCCGCGAAGCGTGTGATCATCACTGATCTCCAGGCGGTGTTCCCAATTGCAATAGTAGCTTACGCGAGCAATGTGAGGGGAGGATGGGCTCACCAGTCCATCCTGCGAAGATCAATTTTCGTCCTTGAGTGCCGATCGAGGCCTTTCAGCGCTCCAAGACAATCCGCGGTACCGAGAGAATACCGGAGGGGAGGGGGCTAATGCTGTCCATGTCCTGGATGCGAGCTCGCTGGCCGTAACGCTCAGTCAAAGCCGCCACATCGGGAAATCGTCCGCCTTCGGAAAGCAGATTGATCGCCGTGTTGTAAACTTCGACGACGATCTCGTTGCTTCCCTCAACCCACGCGTTCGTCACGTCGATTCGGAACGGAGGGACCCACAAGGAGCCGATACGCTTGCCGTTGACGTAGATTGTTGCCGCATCCCGTATGGGCGTCGAGACAAGGGCGGCGTAGGATTTGCCTCGCAGCGGAGCGCCACCCACCATCTCCCTTTCAGAGGGAGCGACATCTCCAAAATCGAGAACGATGCGATCGCCCGCGGCGCGAGCTTGGCTCCAGTCCACGATGGTGCGGTATCTGACCGGGCCGGAATAGTGCCGCATATCGCTGTCACCGGCCCAGGAATGCGGGAGAACGGTCGACCGCTCGCGGGTTCCCGCCGCATCAAGCTTCCATTCGTTGCGGATCTCCGCGGATCGCTGAATGGAACGGCGAGGTTTCGCCGCATTGGAGCTCTTTTCCTTGCGCAGAACGACGAGGGTGGATCCATAGGGCTCAAGCTGAAGCGCCACCGAGTTTCCGGGAACCTGGGATATCTCGCCGCTCATCGGATCCCAGATCTCGATATGGCGGAAGGCTGACGCAAAGCGGGCCTTTGTCTCAACCGGATTGTTGCCCGTGTTCGCGACAAAATAGATGTCGGCATCGGCGAGTTGCCGCCGCACGAATCCCACAGTTGGGGATGCCTCGCTTAAGGAGAGGCTCGGCGGAACTTGCCAAGCAAGACGTGCGGCCAATTCAGACACATCGACGACGTCAAGATCCGGCCAATTTCCTTCCGGCACGCGCGACACGGCAATGATCTCGCCGCCATTCGCGGCGAATTCGTTAAGCCAGGCTTTCGTCGCCTCTGGCATGAACCGCACATGCGGAAGGATCACGCAAGAATACTGCTTTGCCGCAGCCTCAGTGAGCGTTCCATCGTCGAACAGGTCGAAGTCGTGGCCGGCCTGACCGATGGCTTCGAAAACCCCAGGGCCGATATAGTTCTGGATTTGCTTCCAGAGATTCAGGTAGGCCCGCTCGCCCGGCTTGAACGCTCCCCAGGCGTCTTCTGACGGAGCATAGAGAGCAACCTCCGCACGAGGCTTTCCCTGACGAAGAACGTAGCTCACCCTGTGGAGATAGGCGGCGAGGTCCGGCATGACGGGCCACCAGGGATTCTTATTCGACAGCGCCGCAGCAGCATACAATGCCCAGCCTGGCTCGCCTGCGTGTGGCGGAGAGTAGGGCCAGCCATGTCCAACGAGTTGATTGATGCCCAGGAGGAAATGCTGATCGGCCTCGCCCTTCAGATCGAGGGGCGTTGCACGGAATGACGGAGAATGCGCCCATGTCCATGTCTCCGATGATGTCACGGGAACATTGAGCAGATGCGCGGCCGATGAAGCCCATTTGGTCTCAGGCAGGCCTGGCCAGCCCCAGCTTTCACCTTCGATCAAATGAAGGTGCTTATGACTCGCGAGCGTTGTCGGTGGCATTCCGTAATTCTGCATGCGGAACAGCACTCGCCGCTTTTCCGCCCATTCGCGCATGGGAACGAGGAAGTTTTCCTCGTACAGCTCCGAAATCGTGCGACCGAAATCCCGTCGGATTTCCGTGTAGCGGTCACCTGCTTCGAATTCGATGAAGGGAAGGAAAGGCCGGATGTCGTAACCTCGCCGCTTCTTGAATTCGGCGAGCATGTCCTCCGTCCAGTTCGCCTCATAGACCTCCAAGCTATCGCAGAAAATGGCATGGATGCTGCCCGGCTCGGCGGCGTCCAGGATCTTGTCTCCGATCTCCTCCAGATGCTTCTCGATCGCGGCTCGCTTCATGTGGTCGAGAGCATAGCCTTCTGCGCCCACGGCTGCGCGTTTGACTGCCTGACCGGTCTTGCTCGAGAAGTAGAATGCGATGATCCGAGGGCCGTCGCCGGCCGGGATCGGAATGGGACCATCCCCGGAAATATCGAGCATTTCATAGGAGTGCGGCATCTCCTGCTTCGAGCCGCGGCCGATTAGGGCTGCAACCAGTTTTTCATTGTCGTAGGGCACGGGTCGGCTGATGGCATTCTGCCGTCCGATGATCTCCCGGATGTCGGATCGCAGCCGCGCCGCCGCCAGTTCCGGCGTGATATATGGCCCGCCATAGGACCAGCCGCTGCCGATCGTGACATCCATACGAAGACCGAGTTCCAGGGCCATGCGGGATACGAAGCGGATTCGGTCGAGAAACGTGCCCGACATATAGGGATAGTTGCGGATCCCGCGGTCCGGATGATCCAGCGTCAGTGGATAAAGCACTGCCACTTCAAAACCGCCGATGCCGGCCGCTTTCATGGCCCTCATCTCGGCAAGAAGCTGAGCCTCCTCGACGGCGGGGCCGAACCACCACCAGCGCATCATGATGCGGCTGTCATCTGGCGGGGATGCGAACGCGCGCTCGACTTCTGAAAGCGTGCTGATGGAGGTCGCGGGCATCGGTAGCTCCTCGTCAATGCTTGAATGGGGCAGAGTTGTCTGGGGGAGACAGAGTCGCACTGAGGCGCAGCCGGTCGCTCAGGCGACCTCGCTGAAATCCTTATCGGCCTTCGGATCAGCCTCCGCCAGGACGACCTCGACGCCGGCCTCGCGGAACGGTTCCAGCATCGCCTCCGTGGCGCCACTGTCAGTGACCAGGGTGGAGATCTTTTCCAGCGGAGCGACAATGATCGCTGATTGTCGGCGAAGCTTGCTGCTGTCTGCGAGAACGACAATTCGCTCTGCCTGGCGCAAAAGCTTCCGCGTTGCATGAACGATCAACGGATCCGCTTCCATCAAGCCCACGCGGCTGATGCCGAAAGCTCCGGTGAACAGCTTCGATGCCCAGAAATGCTGCACTGCATCATCCTCGAAGGGGCTGAGAATGATGTTCTGCTCAGGGTAGAGTGTGCCGCCAGGGAGCGTGATGCGCGCCCGCCCTTTGGGGAAGAGGAGTGATGCGATCGGGAAGGAGTTGGTGAGAACATCGATCTCCATATCGCGAATATGTTCGGCGAGGCGCATGGTGGTCGTTCCACCATTGATGATGATTGCCTCGCCGGGCTCGACCAGGGCCGCAGCCGCTTTGGCAATTGCGCGTTTTTGAGGGATATTGACGCTTTCGGCCAGATTGAAGGGCACGCCGGCCAAGTAAGTGCTGTGCCTTGGGTGCAAGGCTTCGACACCTCCACGCACCCGACGCAGCTGTCCCGCTTCTGCCAAGGCTTGGATATCGCGGCGGATCGTTGCCTCGGAAACGTCGAGCAGATCCATGAGGTCGGACACGCTAACGACCGAACGCTCATTCACGCGCTTTAATATCATTCGCTGGCGCTCAACTTCGAGCATGATCCCTCCCGAAGGCTCATCGAAGCCGCTTTTTCTTTAATCCTTGGACTGAGGCGGATACTTGTCAAGCCCAGTATGGACACTAAAGATTGTTCTTGACGGATTTAGATTATTATTGAAGCATTTTGGCATATAAACCTCACAGCTGTTGAGCAACGCTTTTAAGCGAAGCGGCTGGATCTGAGTGATTGAAGACGGCGCAGATCATCGGACTGTACCAGACAATAATCGGAACGTGCCTACGGGCACTTTCACAGGGAGGAACGTAATGAGCACATCCAAGATTGGTGCGCGGAATCTGTCGCGTCGTGGCTTTCTCAAATCAGCCGCTGCTGGTGCCGGCGCTCTCGGGATAAGTTCGCTTGGTTCTGCCGGATGGGCGCAAAGCGGCTCGCTGCGTGTCTATGCCAATAGCTCATATCGCAACGGCTACCAGCCTGCTGTGCAACGCTTCATGCAGCAATTCCCAGATCTGAATGTTCGAGCCGAGTTCGCCGCCACGGATCAGATTCAGACAACGACGCGCGTGCAGCTGACGTCGCGAACTGCTCCGGACATCATCACCGTATGGCCCGGCAACGGTAACCCGCTGGCCGTGCAGCAGATTGCGCCGGCCGGCTTTCTGCAGGACCTGAGCGGTCAGCCCTTCACCAAATCGGTGCCCAAGGCGTTCCACGATGTTTATCTTTCAGGCGGGAAGCCCTACTTCTTCGCGCCTTTCATCAGCATGATCGGAGCATTCGTGAATCTGCGGGTCATGAATGAGCTCAAACTCTCGCAGCCGAAGACGTGGAGCGAGTTTCTCGATCTCTGCCAAAAGATCAAAGATGCCGGCAAGGTGCCGATTGCGCTCGGCAATGGCACACCTTGGGTTACCCAGCTGATCAACTACGCCTTGGTTCCTACCACGGTCTACAAGAAGAATCCTCGCTTTGCCGAAGATATGCTTGAGGGCAAAGCAACCTTCGCAACCTCGGACGGGTGGCGCGAGACGATGACGAAGTACCTAGAGCTGAACCGGCGCGGGTTCTTCAATCCCAATCCCAATGGCACCTCTTATGACGAGGCGCTCCAGATGGTTGCATCGGGCAAGGCGGCAATGTCGATCCTGACGAGCCCGAGTGCGCTTGCTCTCCTCAATTTCGCTGGCCATCGCGATTTCGAGGTCTGGCCGATTCCCGGGAACGACAGTCCCGATGAAACCCAGATCCCGATGAGCCTCGCCAACGGCCTCGGAGTCAACGCTGCGACGCGCAACAAGGAGGCCGCGCTGGCCTTCCTGAACTTCCTGTCCCAGCCGAAGGAAATGCAAGAGCTCGGCCGCGTGCTGGAAACTCCTGTCCTGGCGGAGGGAGTCGAGCCGAGCCCGATCTTCGCGAAAATGATGCCGTACGTGGGCGACAAGGGTGTCCTGTTCATGGACAACAAGTGGCCGAATGCGCGGGTGCAGCAGACGCACTTCAGCGGCGTGCAGGAAATGCTGAATGGATCGGCAACGCCTGAGGATGTGCTGCGTCGGATGGATCAGGCCTTCCAGGCTCGCTGACGGCACCGAGCTCTAGGGACGATCCCTAGAGCTCCACCTCCTTTCAGAAAGGTGGCTTCATGAGCGTTAACACGGTCAACATGACTCAACCCATGGCCTCCGAGAAAAGGCGTCCCTTGCGGTTCGATGTCGGGGTCAGCTGGTGGTTCATCCTGCCGGCACTGGTCGTCTACAGCTATGTTCTCGTGTATCCCATGCTCTCCGGCGCGGGATATGCCTTCACCAACTGGAATGGCCTTGATCCGTCCTACGACTTTGTCGGACTTGCCAACTTCAAGCGAATTTTCAGCGACCCTCAGGCCATCTCGGCGATTTCCATGACTCTCGTCATGGCATTCGCACTCGTTCTCTCAAAGGTGATCATCGGCCTGTTGCTGGCCCTTGCCTTAGACACCCAGATCAAGAGCCGAAACATCCTGCGGCTGATCTTCTTCATGCCGGTCGTGCTCACGCCGGTGATCATGTCGTTCTCGTGGAAATACATCTTCTCCACGAGCGGAGCGCTCAACCAGGTACTGCAGGCCATTGGGCTCGGAAACTGGACGCAGCAATGGTTGGGGGATCCTCACCTTGCGCTCTTCTGCGTCATCTTCGTGACCGGGTGGGGCTCCATCGGACTTGCGATGGTGATATTTCTTGCCGGGCTCCAGAACGTTCCCAAAGAACTGGTCGAAGCTGCCAAGATCGATGGAGCAGGAGGAGTGCAGCGTTTGGTCTTCATCATCCTGCCGTTGCTCGCTCCCGCCATGACGATCAACGTCGTGATTGCGCTGATCCAGGGCCTGAAGTTCTTCGACCAGATTTACGTGCTCACTGGCGGCGGCCCCGGATACGCGACGGAGACATTGTCGACGATCATCTACAAGACGAGCTTCCAGTTTGGAGAATACGGGTACGGTTCCGCGACCGCCCTGGTCTTCTCGGTCCTGGTCGCCGCACTCGTCTACACCGCGACCCATTTCCTGAAGAAGCGGGAGATCTCCCATGGATAGCAGGCGATATACTCTCGGCACGCTTCTGCTCGAATTCGGAATGATCGGTCTTGCGGCAATCTTCGCATTCCCGATCTACATCATCATCGTTCTCGCCTTCAAATCTCAGAGCGAGTGGCGGGAGGCGCCTCTCTCGCCCCCTGGCGAGCCGTATCTCGGAAATTTTGCGGCTGCGTGGAACGATGCATATCTTGGCAGCGCGCTGTTCTCCAGCCTGACCGTCGTGGTATGCAGCCTGCTGATTCTCGTCGCAATCGGCTCGGTCGCCGCTTACTTTATCGCCCGCTGCACGCCGCGGCTTGGATACGGCCTCTATATCTTTTTCCTTGCTGGCATGATCCTGCCATTCCAGTTGGCGCTGATTCCACTCTATCAGCAGATGCGTGACATCGGGCTTCTGGGGTCACCATTTTCGCTCGTGCTCTTCTACTCGGGTGTGCAGCTTCCCTTCACGATCTTCCTCTATGCCGGCTTCATTCGAACGATCCCACTGGCCTACGAGGAATCCGCGACAATCGATGGTGCGAGCCAGCTCACGACCTTCGTCTATATCATTCTTCCCTTACTGCGGCCCATTACCGGTACGGTTCTCATCCTGAATGGCGTTCACATATGGAACGACTTCATGACGCCTCTTCTCTATCTCAGCGGGTCTGACTGGGCGACCGTTCCTGTGGCGATTTACTCCTTCGTCGATCAGTATGTCACACAATGGGGGATCGTCTTCGCGGCGCTGCTGGTCGGCATTGCACCTGTGCTCGCAATCTTTCTGCTTCTGCAGCGGACCATGATCCGAGGCTTTGCAAGCGGCGTCAAAGGCTAGGAACGCATTAGGGCTTCCAGGGACACCTGCATCAAAACTATTCTTGGAGAAGAAGCATGGCTTCAGTGTCGATTGAGGGCGTCCGGAAGAGCTACGGACCGGTTGAGATCCTCCATGGCGTGTCCATTGACATTGCGGATGGTGAATTCGTCGTTCTGGTTGGGCCCTCCGGCTGTGGAAAGTCGACACTTCTGCGCATGATCGCGGGCCTGGAGGGCATATCGGGCGGCCGGATCAGGATTGGCTCACGGGTTGTCAACGACGTTCCGCCCAAGGAGCGCGACATCGCCATGGTGTTCCAGAATTATGCGCTCTACCCGCATATGACGGTGGCCGACAACATGGCCTTCTCGCTCAAGCTGAAGCGGGCGCCCAAGACCGAGATCAAGGCCCGGGTCGACCGCGCCGCCGAGATCCTTGGGCTCGGCAAGCTGCTCGACCGCTATCCGCGTCAGCTCTCCGGCGGCCAGCGCCAGCGCGTGGCCATGGGCCGTGCCATTGTGCGCGATCCGCAGGTCTTCCTGTTCGACGAACCGCTCTCCAATCTCGACGCCAAGCTGCGCGTCGCCATGCGCACCGAGATCAAGGCCCTGCACCAGCGTCTCAAGACCACCACCATCTATGTGACCCACGACCAGATCGAGGCCATGACCATGGCCGACAAGATCGTGGTGATGCACGATGGCGTGGTCGAGCAGGTCGGCGCACCGCTCGAACTTTATGACAGTCCGGCCAATCTGTTCGTTGCCGGCTTCATCGGTTCGCCTGCCATGAACATTATCAAGGGAGATCTCCGGACCCAGGGCGCTGCCGCGGTAGTTCGGACCCCAAGTGGCTTGGGCCTCCCGCTGACATCTGCTCCAATCGCGTCGGATGGGCGCCCTGTCACTATCGGCGTTCGACCCGAGCACATCCATCTCGATGGGGGCGGGATGCCGGCGCGGGTGATGGTTGTCGAGCCGACAGGTTCTGAAACCCAGGTCATGCTGAACATCGAGGGGACCGAACTGGTCGCGGTCTTCCGTGAGCGCATTACCGCGCGTCCAGGCGAAACGATCCGGATCAAACCGGATCCGGCCTTGATCCACGTGTTCGACGCCGAGTCCGGACGCCGCTTGGCCGCTTAACACATCCTTCCACGTACCTCGTACAGCATGCGTTCTTCGGACGCCGGCCTGCGGGTGCTCATCGTTTTGTCAGATGGGAGATAACAGTCGTGACACGTCTGCAAGCTGTGGATCTCAAATGCGAACATATGGAGCAGCCAAGAGGGCTCAACAGCCGGCAGCCGCGCTTCACCTGGGCGGTGAAAGGGGACGGCCACAACCGACGTCAAACGGCCTATCGGATCGTCGTCGGAACCGATGCCGATGCAGTCGGGCAAGGTGACGGAGATCTCTGGGATACAGGCAAGATCGCATCTTCCGACAGCATCCTCATCCCCTATGCCGGCCGTCGCCTCGTTTCCGATCGGCGCATCTACTGGGCTGTGGAAGTATGGGACGAAGCCGATGTGCAGTCATATCTGTCCCCCGCGTCGGATTTCTGGACCGGTCTGCTGGATCAGTCGGATTGGCAAGCTGCCTGGATCGCGCGCTACTTCGTTCCGCCGGAAGGATATGAGCCGCCTGCCGATACGGACTATGACAATCCTTGGCGAGCATGTCCGGCAGATTACATGCGCTCGGAGTTCTCAGTGCAGCGCCCCATTAGGCGAGCAACGCTCTATGCGTCGGCGCTCGGCGTCTATGAGGCCTACATCAATGGCGAGCGCGTCGGCGATGAGGTCTTGGCGCCTGGCTGGACGGACTATCACACCCGTGTCGAGTATCAGCTCTACGATGTGACCGCTCTGATCCGCTCCGGAGCTAATGCCATAGCGGCAATCGTCGGGGAAGGCTGGTATTGCGGTCGGATCGGCATGTCGCCGAAGAAGGCTGGCGCTCATTATGGCGGGCGGCCGGTTTTTATCGCCCAGCTCCACCTCGAGTATGACGACGGAAGCTTCGCGACAATTGTTACGGACGAAACCTGGAAAACCAGCAACGAATCCATCGTCTATTCGGATCTGCTGATTGGCGAAAAGTACGATGCGCGTCTGGAGCAACCCGGATGGAGTCTTTCAGGCTTTGACGACAGTAAGTGGCAGAAGGTCGAGAAGTGGGATCCGATTCCACGTGCGCCCAAGCTCGACGCATCGCGGGTGCAGCCGGTCCGAAAGACGCTCGAACTGCCAGTACAGTATGTCGGCTCCCGCGCGTCCGGAGAGATGATCTTCGATCTCGGGCAAAACATCGCTGGCCATCTGCGCTTGACCATCCAGGCACCCCGCGGCAGCACGTTCGTTCTGCGTCACGCCGAGATGCTGACACCCGAGGGAGATCTCTATACGACCAACCTTCGTGATGCCCCGCAAACCGATGTCTATATCGCTAACGGGCAGGGGAAGGAGGTCTTCGAGCCCCGCTTCACCTATCACGGCTTCCAGTATGTCGGCATCACGGCTCCCGAGGGCGTCCGTCCGGACGATCTGGAGTTGACTGGCGTCGCGGTCCATTCCGACACCCCTCTGACGGGATCCTTCGAGTGCGGCCAGCCCATGGTGAACAAGCTGTTCTCCAACATTCTTTGGAGCCAGCGCGACAACTTCATCTCGGTTCCCACGGACTGTCCTCAGCGGAATGAGCGGCTCGGGTGGCTGGCGGATGCGCAGATCTTTCTGCGCACAGCCGGCTTCAATATGGATGTGGCCGCTTTCTTTACCAAATGGATGGTCGACGTCGAGGACACTGAGACGGACGGCGGCTTTGCGGATATCGCCCCCTCAAAGGCGGCCTATGCCTTCATCCCCGAACCTCCGAGGGGCGCACCGGCATGGGGCGATGCCGCCGTTATCATGCCGTGGCTGATCTATCTTCGATACGGAGATAAGGAGATTCTCGAGCGCCACTACCCGGCGCTTGTACGCTGGATGGATCTCATCGAGCGGCACAACCCCGACTTCATTCGCAATATTTACGTGAACCGTGACTATGGCGATTGGCTCAACATCGGCCCCGCCACGCCGCGCCCCGTCGTCAATACCGCTTATTGGGGGCATCTGGCGGATCTGATGTCCCGGATCGCCCATGTGCTCGGACGCAGAACGGACGAAGCGCGGTTCCGGTCGGTTTTTCGCGCCATTCAGGAGGCCTTCCAGGACAAGTTCATAGATGCTGATGGCCGTATTACCGGCGATACACAAACCGCCTATCTGCTGGCACTGGATTTCGGCCTCCTCGAAGGACAGCGTAAGCAACGGGCGGTGCAGCACTTGATCCGTACGATCGATGAGGCGGACGGTCACCTGCAGACCGGGTTCCTCGGCGTAAAACACCTGTGTCCGGTACTGAGCGACAATGGTGCGCACGACAGAGCCTATGCGCTTCTTCTCAAGGATACATACCCGTCGTGGGGTTTCTCGATACGTCATGGCGCAACCACCATCTGGGAACGCTGGGACGGCTGGACGCCGGAGCGGGGGTTCCAGAGTCCGAACATGAACTCCTTCAACCACTATGCGTACGGCTCTGTCGGGGAATGGATGTTCTCGCGAGCTGGTGGCATTGACTACGACGAAACTGCACCGGGCTTCCGGCGAGTTCGCATGCGCCCCGTGTTCAATCGGACGCTTGGCTGGTGTCACGCCGAATACCGCAGTCAGGTCGGCCCGGTTATCAGCCACTGGGTCTATGAAGGTGACCAAGTCGAATGGAATATCTCGGTTCCCGCGAACTGCTCGGCTTTGATCACGTTGCCGAGGGGGATGAGACTGGTCGCGCTCAATTCGGCCGCGACGAAAGAGGCAATTTCGCCTGTATACGGTGGCGGGGGTCTCGAGGACGATCGCCTGGAGTTGGGATCAGGTGAGTATGTGATTGTTGTGAGAGAAACCATGTCTTTCGATGATCATTCAAGAGGGCTCCTATAGATGCACCGGAAGATAATGTCGGTCGTCCACGAGAGTTTCTCGCGACACGTAACCATCCCCGACGACCAGTAGAGTATTGCCTCGGCAATACCGATCGGTTGCCCAAGCTGCCCCAATTCATCTTCGACATGACCGGTCTGGGCGTTCTGAGCATCTGCCTGCTGTCGGTGACCTTCCTGTTCGTTGCAATCCAGGTGAAAACGGCCCCACGCCTGTACGCCGATCTTCACCGGTGGAGCCTGAAAGGCATCTGTGATGCTTATACCACGTCCTGGTGATCAGAACCCGTGTGCCCAGTCGCGCAAGCCGATGGACATAATCGTCCAGGGCTGCTCGGTGAGCCTGTTCCACGCGTCACAGCAATGATCGAGGATGTCCTTG
>NZ_JBVVAK010000126.1:0-23305 GCF_055792825.1 Microvirga sp. GN3 | reverse complement strand
TCGTCTCCAGTCCGGAGGTCGCGCTTTCACCCATTCGGCTGGCAAACTCGCTCATCATGCCAGCGAGCCGAACCCTCGCCTCCGCACCGACCTCTTGCGCGTGGTCTGCCAGCTCCGTCATCTCACGGCGCAGGTTGCCGTTCATGGCCTCGGCAATGTGCTGCGCTGCCGCTACATAGGCCTCTTCCAGGCTCCTCAGGCCGACGAGTGCCTCCTTTAGGTCATTGGTGGTGAAATCCTTGCCGCGTGACGAGAGTTGTTGGAGAGCGTCGTGCGCCGCGTTCGCGGCGTCCAGAAGCGCTTGGTCGAGGTCCCGCACGGCATCGGCGAACATCGCGCGGGCCTCGGCGGTGTCAGCAGGCATAGGGCTCCCCCTCCGACCGGTCACGGTGCGAACAACTTCCCGGAGGGCTTCTGGATCGACGCGGCCTTGCTGCAGAACCTGGCTCGCCAGGGCCCTGACCTGTTGTCGGATCGCTTGATCGTCGTCTGTTCCGAGGAGCGGCCCCTCTCCCGGTCCCACGTTTGTTTCCGCCATGCGCTGCTCCATGACTGATGGGGATCACGAGCTTAGCGCAAATTGCGCCTGCCCTGAAGCAAGGGCACAGCCCTACAGGTAATGTTGGGACTTGGAGAGACTGAGGAATTGGGTGGGTTGGGCCTGCCCGTCCGAGTAGCCGCGCGTGATGAGGCGCTGAGGATTGCCCCAGCCTTCCGTGCAGGAGTCGTTCAAGAGGGAGGTGATCGAGACGATTGTGCGATTGAAGTGTCCGACCAGGGGCATCAGGTGCTCTGGGTGGTTCCACTCTGAGAGTAGGTCGCAATGCCCATGCCTCTTCTCAGCAAGCCCTTATGCAGTCCACGCGTCAAGCTGCGCCCCACCTGATGTGCGCTCTTCCGGTGACACGATACGGGCAAGTTCCTGTCGGATCACATGCGCCATCCTGGATCCGATCGCATCGAGTTGCTCAAGCCGATCCGCATCAGCCCTGAGCTGGTCCACGGTGCCGATGTTCTCACGGCGCAGCACTTCCCAGGCGAGTGGCGGTAGGTAGAGACCTTCAATCGGTCCTGCACAGGTGTCATAGAAGTGGGGCATAGGACGCTCCTAAGCCTTACAGGCGGGAGCACACGTCTCTCAGCCATCGTGCCTCGGCTTTTCAACCGGACGGTGCATCATAGTCCGCCCCAGAGTGCACCGCCAGTTTGATTCAACGGCTCCGCTGAAGTCGCGGCGCGTCTCCCATCCCTTAATGAACCAATTCCGGAGGCACCGTCAGGTTAACGCGACGGTGACTGGATAAGGGCATAAGCGAGGGCATGAAATCGACGCGTCATCCTCGCTACGCCCGCCACCGCTTCCCAGCTGAGGTGATCAGCCATGCCATCTGGCTCTACTTCCGGTTTCCCTTGAGCCTGCGGATGGTCGAGGAGATGCTCGCGGCCCGAGGCATCCTGGTCAGCCACGAAACCGTGCGGCAGTGGGCGCTGAAGTTCGGGCAAGGTTATGCCAACCAGATCCGCCGGCGTCTCCCGGCACCCGGAGACAAGTGGCACTTGGATGAAGTTGTCATCAGCATCGCCGGCAAGAAGCATTGGCTCTGGCGCGCCGTGGACCAGCATGGGATCGTGCTCGACATCCTGGTTCAGAGCCGCCGCAATGCGAAGGCCGCCAAACGCCTGCTGCGGAAGTTGCTCAAGAAGCAGGGCAACGCTCCCCGTGTGATGATCACGGACAAGCTGGCCAGCTACGCTATCGCAAAGAAAACGATCATACCTGGGGTTGAGCACCGGCAGCACCGCGGCTTGAACAACAGGGCGGAGAACAGCCATCAGCCCACCCGACGACGCGAGCGCATCATGAAGCGCTTCAAGTCAGCCGGGCAGGCACAACCTTCTTGTCCACTCATGATCAGGTGGCAAACCTCTTCCGCCGTTCTGCCAACACCAATGCCGACGATCACCGCATGTCCTGAGCTCGGGCGTTCCAGGTCTGGACTGAGGTAACCGGCACCGCGAATGTCGCCTGATCCAACCTTGAACCAGGGATCGGTGTATCCTTCCCCGACAACTTGACGGTGCCTCACAAGCGACAACGACATCTAGCAAGGCAGTTGCAACAGCCGCGGCCACTCACCGCATCAACCTCTTTCAGAAGGCGTCGAGGCATGGCAACTTGGGCAGCATGAGGCTGGGATGCTCCCTATGGCTTACCGTGTCCGGTGGCAACTCGTCGGACGATCCGGGCAGCCGCTCGACAGCGGCTGCATGGGGGAAGGTTTTTGCGCTTACGGCGAAGCGGTCGCTGCGGTGGTTGAGTTCCTGCGCCCCTACCCTGAGGTGAATCGCTGTTCAACAGAAAGCTACTGGCTGGCGCGCCGGTCGGTCGATGCGGATCTTGCGGTTTGGGTCTGGATTGAGCGTCACGAGGTTGAAGAAGCGACAGGAGCCATCGGCGCGTGGATGTCCTCAGGCCAGACCGGCACCGAGCCCCCACCCCTTGTGTGTGACTGACAGCGGCCGAGCATTGCACCACGTCCGGCTAGCAGTTATCGCGGCTCAACCCACAGGGCTGACGCCTGGCCTGAGCTCGCGATCCTTTAACCCGGACCTAACCTCCTTCCGCTTCTCTGTTGGGCACCCGTATGAACTGAACAGGTATAGGAGGACTGGCAACACATGAAGCTGTACCGTCTCAATGTCACAGCGCACGGCGAGCCGTCTGCGATCTTTGCCCTGGCCGAGGATGTCGACAGCCTGCTCCACGCTCTGGAGTACCAAGACCACGGGGATGCGGACGAGGAGAGCCTGCTGCCCTACTTCGATGGGGACAAGAAGCCTCGGGTGATCAAGAGCCTTGAGGAGGTCCCAGAAGACTACCTGGATTTCGTCTGCCTGGGTGACAATCCGGAAGAATACACAGTGGCCGAGTTCTTCGACACGCAGGAATAACGGCGCGAAAGGTTTGAAGCCTCAGGTGCAGATGGCGGGCAATAGGGACAACCTGGCGACTTCCCGCATCAGGCTCGTCTGAATCGACGCCAGCCAAAGTCTGCGAGGATTGCCCGTGCTGCATTGTGGCCTGGTGCTCCGGTGACTCCGCCGCCCGGATGGGTACCCGAGCCGCACATGTACAGCCCTGGCAGCGGCGCTCGGTAATCTGCATGGCCCAGCATCGGCCGGGCACTGAAGAGCTGATCGAGTGTCAGAGCGCCATGGAAGATGTCGCCGCCGATGAGCCCGAACGTGCGCTCAAGATCGAGCGGGCTCAGGATCTGCCGCCCCAGCACGCTCTGCTGGAAGCCAGGAGCATAGCGATCCACCGTCGCGATCATCAGGTCAGCCACCTCCTCGCGGTAATCGTCCCAGGAGCGGCCACCCGAGAGGACCGGCTGCACGTGCTGGCAGAACAGGCTCGCCACATGCTGGCCCTGCGGCGCCAGGCTGTTGTCGAGGGTGGACGGGATCAGCATCTCGACGATCGGGTCGCGGCTCCAGCCCTCCCGCTTGGCGTCGTCATACGCCCGGTCCATGTAGGCGAGCGAAGGGGCAATGATGATGCCGGCCGTGTGATGATCGGCGGGTTCGCGGCCGGGCAGCGCGGTAAAGCTCGGCAGCTCTGAGAGGGCCACGTTCATGCGGAAGGTGCCCGAGCCTGACCGCCAGCGCCGCATGCGGCCAAGAAAGTCCGGCGGCAGCGCCTCCTCCGGCACCAGCTGGTCGAAGAGGAGTTTCGGATGGACATTGCCGGCCACGACCCGGGCCCGAATGGAGCGGCCGTGCTTGAGCACGATGCCCGCCGCCCTGCCCTTCTCGACGATCACCTCCCGGACAGGGGCGTCGACCTCGATCTCCACCCCACGCTCGCGGGCGGCTTTCGCCATAGCCTGCGTGATGGCTCCCATGCCACCGATAGCATGGCCCCAAGCGCCCTTCTTGCCGCTCACCTCGCCGAAGACGTGGTGCAGCAGGACATAGGCCGTGTTGGGGGTGTAGGGACTGGCGAAGGTGCCAACGATGGAGTCGAAGCCGAAGGCGGCCTTGACGCAGTCGGTCTCGAACCAGCCGTCGAGGTAATCGCCGGCCGACTTGGTGAAGAGGTCGAGCAGGGCCCGCCGCTGGGGCATGGACAGCCGGCGCAGGCGATTGCCGGTGCTCAGCGCCTTCCACCCCTCCGACAGGGCCAAGCGCCAGCCGCCGTCGACAAGGTTGGGTGGTTGCTGCAAGGTGAGATCGCGCAGCACATCCGCAATGGCGTCGATCTCGGCCGCATAGGCGTCGTAGCGCTCGGCGTCACGGGAGCTGAAGCGGGCGATCTCGGAGCGGGTCACGCCCTCGCCTGTCTTGAGGTACTGCCCGTTGGGCAGCGGGAAGAAGTTGGCCAGGCGGCGCTCGACGATCCTCAGGCCATGGCGGGGCAGATCGAGGTCGCGGATGATCTTGGGGTTGAGCAGGCTGACGGTGTAGGACGCGACCGAGTTGCGGAAGCCGGGGTGGAACTCCTCCGTCACAGCGGCGCCTCCGACGACGGAGCGCTGCTCGAGCACCTTCACCTTCAGACTGGCGGCGGCGAGATAGCAGGCGCAGACGAGGCCATTATGCCCGGCCCCGATGATCACCACGTCATAGCTGTCGGCCACAAGCGTCCTCCTGCCGATGAATCCGAGGATCAGGATATCGGCATCGCGAGGATCTGCTACCCTGCGGGCTTATGCGGCCTCGGTGAGCACCTTGCGGACAGCGGCGAGCGACAAGCCGAAGTGCTTCGCCACCTGGGTGGGAGCCACCCCGGCCAGAAGTGCCGCCCGCACTGCCTTGCGCTGCCCCTCCTGCAGCGGAGATGAGGTCTTGCCGGATCTGGAAGGCTTGTTCTGGCGTGTAGAGTCGGAAACGAAGCGCTCGAGGGCCAGACTGATTTGTCGTGCCGCTGCTTCCAGCTCCGGCCGGTCTCCCTTGCCCTTCTTCAATCGGCGCTGCACTTCTTCGACGAGCCCGCTCAGCTGCTCAGCCAGCTGAGCGTCGGACAGGCTGGTAAGTGCCGGCGGCTTGGCCGGGGCGGAAGCGGGTTCTGACCGAGGCGTCGGGATGGTCAGCGTGACCTCGAACAGGTCGAGCGTGCGTGGAGAAGATCCCTTGGTCGGCATAGAGCTGATATGGGGATTGTGCTGTCCAATCCCAAGCTTGAAGATCTCGTCACATCGCCGCGCCGGTCAAGCCCATGGACAGGCCTTCTGCGGCATCGGGATGGCCGTCCCGCAGCTATGGAGGCCCTTGCCGGGAGAGCAGAGGAGCGGTGGGCCGCCTCCGCCAAGGGGCCACTCATGGCTTGGGAATATGACGCTACAATGCCGGAGGACGACCGCGCTGAGGCGTGCTCCAGGAGAGGACCATGGGCGAGTGGAAAACGGTCTATGAAGATGAGGTTGAGGGGCGTTGGGTCACGCTCAAAGTCTACGAGAGTGCAGATGCCGAGGATGAGGATGACGAACCGGTCGTGCGCGTGACAGTCGCACCCTTTGCCGAAGAGGCGGAGGAACCGGAGCAGATGGGCAACCAGCCAAAGCCCGTTCCCGAACCAGATGCAGACGATAACTCCATTACCCTGGATCCTGATGCCGTTGAGGATCTGGAAGAGGAGTTGATCGAAATCGGCTTCAGCCCTGAGGCGGCGGCGTGGATTGTCGGCAAGGTTCCGGCGTGAGCCGTTCAACGCTTCAAGCCCAGGGACCTTCATCATCCATCATCTCTGGATTGCGCCAACCGGATCCAGACCATCAGATGTCGACTGCATAGGATCGGCGTATCGGTAGGGCACCCGGAAGAGGCCCCGAAGGCAGCCGGCCGTCGGCCCATCCGTTCCGTTGGTCGTGATCGGCGTGCCAGGATCGCTGGCGCTGAGATCCAAGCGAAGGGTGATGTCGTCCCGGCCCGGAAAGTTGCTGTCGTAGGTGTAAAGGGTCAAGCGATCGCCAGCCCGATCATACCCCCAGACCAGAACCACATGGTTCTTGAAGACGTCCCAGGGGATCCACCGCCGCGCTGCGACCAGGCCAATCGGACACAGTCGGCCGGCATCGATCTCCTGCATGATGGCGGAGCATTCGGCGATCGTCACCTGGGTCAGGCTCCTGCCCCACAACCGCGTCCCATGATCCGGTTGCCAGATGGCCGCGAGCCAGCGTGTGACCATCGAGGCTGCTTTGACGCTGTCGATCTGCCGCCGGAGCAGGTGCTGGGCCAAAGCAAGCGGGATCTGAGATGGATCGCGGGCGCACAACTGCGGCTGACTGGTCTCGACGGTGTCTCGGGTCAGGAACGTCATGCCGCCGCACAGGCCCCATCGGGTGGCGTCAAGGCTGAGCACGGGAACGCCAGCCACGCGAGTTGTCAGCCTCAAGCCAGCCGGCCAGGGACCATTGTGAAAGAGCGGAGCATGCGTCGACGGCAGAAATCCAGGAACAAGCGGCATGCCACTTCCTTAATGCTGGCCCATCGATTCCGAGTTTTAGGGCAAAACCCAGCAGCCAGGAGGACCTGAAGCCATCATGAAAGCCAGAAGGTGGCATAAGGCCCAATGCGCGCTCGCAGTCGCGCGAGGTCATCTTGGGGCTGCTGAAGACCTGCCGCAAGCTCAGGCTGTCGTTCTTCACCTATCTCGGAGACCGGCTCGGACTGAACGGAGATCAGCCGAAAATCCCACCGCTCGCCACCCTCGTCATCCAGTCAGCCTGAGGCATGGCCCCCCAAACTGCCCCGATTACCCTAAACGCCACGCTTCGTCGCGACAGCTAAGCTGTTGAGATGGTTAGATTCAGTTGCAACAGAGGAAGCTAATCAGGAATTGACTACGGCGTGCCCTTAGGATGCGCGCTGTTTTCTCGGACGGCATCGTGAACGGCTTCGTTTGGGCCTGGTCACGGAGGCTTGTGTCGGCCTCACCTTCTGAGCCGATCCGCTAAAACTTTGTTTTCAAAGCATTTTCGTCGGCTACGGAGAAGCCCTCCCCTTGTCCGCTGGTTAACAGAATGGCTTGAAAGACGTCTTCAAACGATCCATTGGATGCAACCGCTGAATATGTACAGAATGCTGTCTGTAGTTGATAGTTTTTCCAAGCTCATCCCCCTCCCCTATTATCGCGGTTGCTGGCACTCGTTGGCCATGAACCGACGTACCTGGAGCAAGGCTGATCCTGTTGAAGGTAAACACCTTCCCTATGCATTTCTCACATCAGACCCGATCGGTGTGATACGGTTACAAATCTAATTCCAGGGCCCATCCGGTTGATTGAGCCCCAGTGTCTCTCATTACTCTCACTTGCTCGCCTGTGATCTGAATTCGGTGTACAGGCTCTCTAGCTTAGCAAGCAGAAAGTTCCCGAACTCGGGGGCGAGCTTTTCATCCAGTGTGAGTTGGAATTTCTTGGCGCCCCGAGTGTACTTGGCAACCTTCAAGCCATCGTGAGCTGTCCATGCTTCGGTCTGCGCGCGCTCCGTCTTTTTGACTTGAGCTAGAACAAACTGGAAGCGTGCATCGGACGCGAGACGCTGAAAATCCTCACTGATGAATATTTTGCGGACTTTCTGATGAGCGCGATTGTCCATGCTCGCAGACAGATCCATCCAGCGACCTTGACCAATGCTCGGCGCTGGCCCGATTGCTTCGATGATATCAAGCGGGATGCTGGAGGCGACGCTGATCAAACGCGAGAGATTACCAGGGTCGATGCATAGCGACTGGGAGATCACTTCACGGGTGAACTTCCTGTCTTCGAGTTGCTTGGCAAAGCGTGCTCTCTCAATAAAGCTGAGGTTGGTGCGCGCATTGTTTTCCTGCCCTTGTGCGACGACCAACTCCTCGTCCGTCAGATTTCTGACGGCAGCCTTGACCTTCAGTCCGAGTTCCTTGAGGGCGCGAACACGCCGATGACCGTAGGCGATCTGGTATCGTCCGTTTTCCGTCGGATGAGGGCGAACAAGGACAGGTACAATCTGACCCCGCTCGCGAATGGATCGGAGGAGTTCTTGATGGTCCTCGTCGGAGGGGGCCATGCGATCAGGAACGAACGACGCGTCGAGATCCGCAGGATCCAGCTCAACAATGGTTTGTCCCTGGCTGAGCTGCCGCTGCATTTCTTCAGCACGGGCAAGCACGTCAACTGTTTGCGTGATCGTCCCAAGCTGCGGAGTAGGACGTGAGGGCTTCTTATCCGTCGACGCAAATGGCCTGTCTGATATGTGCGGACGATCGCTCTTCTCCGCAGGCTGGGTAGCCTCGGGAGCGGGAGTTTCATCAATAAGATCTGCTAGAAGATTGAGACGGGCCATTAGACTCTCCCCCAGGTGCGGCGAATGTAAGCTTCGACCTCTCCATTGACGAGATCGAGTGACTCCATCGCACGATCGTACGTACCTTTATGAAATTTCTGACGTTCAACTTCGTAGAGCGTCTGCTTGCTCAGTCCAGCGTCGGCGATGGCTGTACTTTTCAACATGGCGTTGGTCATGACACGCGGGCCGAACAGTGAACGCAAGAAGCCCACCATTTGGTTCTGGGGGGTGTCGCTCGGCTCATATCGAGTGATCAGGTAGGACATCCAGTCATAGTTCGCGATTGGCCGGGCCTTGTTGATGACTTGGAGCAGATCGGTTGTCATGCGCAAGAACTGGGCCATCGACAGGACATCGAGCATCTGCGGATGAACAGTAATCATAATCGACGTGGCTGCGCAGAGAGCGGCCATCGTCAGGTAACCGAGGTTAGGAGGGCAATCCACGAGGACGATGTCGTACTCATTTTCAACGGGCTCTAGGGCCTGCGCGATCCTGACGAAGAATGTAGAGGCTTCCTTCGCACGGGGTGTAGTTGTCTCAAACTCCATCAGTTCGAGGTTCCCCGGAATTATGTGCAGACCGGGTAGATAGGTAGAACGGATGATCTCCCGAACGTCGACGCGGCGATCATCGTAGCGCAGGGCTCCATAAAGGGTTTCGTCTGCCCCTACATCGAGTTCCGGCTGACGCCCAAACAAGGTCGAGAGGCTTGCCTGGGGATCCAGGTCAATGGCGAGAACCCTGTAGCCCTTGAGCGCCAGATACTGGGCAAGGTGAGCGGTTGTCGTGGTTTTCGCGCTGCCGCCTTTGAAATTGATGATCGACAAGATCTGAAGTTTGTCGTCAGCCTGACGGTGGGGGATATATTGACGCGACGGGTTTGTCCCATCGAGCAATTCGCGGATTGCCGCGATGTCCTCGACCGAGTAGGTGCGCCGGCCGTTAACCGGAGACTCCGAGAGTTCGACCTTCCCGTCGATGGCGATCTGGCGAAGGTAGCCCTCGGTAATGCCGATGAATTTAGCAGCTTCCGCGGAAGTTAGGCGGCGGATCGCCTTCTTGGCGAGTGGAGGGAAGATGCGGCGCTGGAGGGCCTGAAGCTTCGAGGCCAGCTCGTCTGCATCATTTTCGAGGAGCTCAAGAAAACTCTTATCGGTCTCGTACGACAATGCGGCCTGAGTGCTCATACTGCTTTTCCGTGCCTCTGGATCTGCGCAGAAACGGTCTTTGCGAGCCGATGTGCGCTGATGAGCAGTAAGAGCGAAGAGGTTTAACAATCCGTAAATGTCGGCCTCCGAAATGCGTCTTTTAAGAATGGCTCTCCGCCGGGCAGGATTTTGGGGATAGTATCGGCTAGGTCAGCATGAATAGGATGTAATCAGCTCCCTCCCCTGCTCTGGAAGCTCAAGTACATCAAAGTCAATGTATTTGGTTAGGTTGTCATGTTGACGACCGAAAGTCTTAAACAACAAGGCGTAGCATTGGGACGCAGATAGATTTCGGGAAAGCGGCTGGATAGAAAATTGTAAGCTTACAATTTTCCTGAAAGTCGGCCAAAATTACACTCTTCCGAAGGCTTTCCTGAGACTGCTCATAATCTGGCTGTCGATGAGACCGGCCCTAACCTGCTTTACTGTTTATATACGCGCTGATGCGGAGCCAAAATTGTGAGCTTACAATTTTGGAGGCTCTTGGTTTTAGCCAATTGCCTCGAGTACAACCAATGCCGAATGTAAGCTTACAATTCGGCCTGGAATGTTGCTCTCTTTGTTGATGATCCTTTCAGACTCCGTCCTTGGAAGAGTTTGCCCCCACTATGTGAACGCCAGTTCCACGGCCGGTTCTGAGCATGCCCCCCTGCCCTTTGGGATATAAGAGATGGCTGCTGCTGATTGTAACCTTACAACTGAGAGGCTCAGCGCGCCTTTGGTAGATCAAGCTGTGTTAGCTGGGGTGCCGAATTTTAAGCTTACAATTCGGGCTGCGATGATGCCCTATCCGATGCCGATGCCTTCTCGTCTCATTCTTGATCTCAGATGACTCCTCTGCGTCGGGGGCTCGTGCCCAATTCGTTCCGAATCCCTTCGCCCCCTCCCCTTCATCGCGTCGGGAGAAGAGCATTGAATTGTAAGCTTACAATTCCACGATGGCCGAATGTGTCGGGACCCGATGGCTAGAGCATCGGATAATCAAACTGGCGCAGACACGCTGGCCATAAAGGTTGGCGGCGCCATCATTCCGATGCCAAAAACCCGGACAAGCAGCTCATGGCCCTCGCCATCCGAATGAAATATTCGGCGCTGGTTCTAGGACCTGGCGGCTGTTAGCCTTGCATCGCGCGCCTGTAGCCATCCTTTATGAGCAGGGTTGGGCGGAGACATTGGCGGCATGATGCATGACAACCAGGTTCACATCGATGGGGATGTCGCGCGTGGGATGATCGTCGATCAGTTCCCAGAGTACCGGCATGAACGGATCGAGCGACTTGAGACTGCCGGCACTGTCAATGCGATCTTCAGGATTGGATCAAGTGCGGCGGCGAGGTTCCCTTTGCGCGCCATGAAGCCGGTTGAATGCGCTGATAGGCTTCGCAACGAAGCAGCTGCCATGACCGAGTTCGCGAAGCATTCCCCGTTTGCGACTCCTCGGCCGTTGGGGCTTGGTCGACCCAGCGTGCTCTATCCAATGCCTTGGACGGTGCAGAGTTGGATCGAAGGGGATGTTGCTACGCCAGACGGACTTGCGGCTTCCACAGCATTTGCACACGACATCGCGAGCCTGATCGCGTCGTTACGTGCAGCCGACACTCATGGTCGTCACTTCGATGGGCATGGAAGGGGCGGCAACCTTCCCGATCACGATGCCTGGATGGAAGTCTGTTTCAAGAACAGCGAGGGTCTCCTCGACGTTGCTCGCCTGCGTTGCATGTGGGCTCGGCTGCGTGAGTTGCCGCCATCCGGGCCCGACGTCATGTGCCATCGGGATCTCATCCCAGCGAATCTTCTTGTGCAGGGCGAGCGTCTTGTGGGTGTACTCGATGCCGGCAGCTTCGGGCCGGCCGATCCGGCGTTGGATCTTGTGGCGGCATGGCACCTTTTTGACCGCGACCGAAGGGACATTGTGCGGCGGAAGCTCGGACCGGGCGAAGTCGAGTGGACGCGCGGCGCAGCCTGGGCGTTCCAGCAGGCGATGGGATTGGTCTGGTATTACGAGCGCACTAATCCCAGTATGAGCGCCCTTGGTCAGAACACGCTCTCCCGCCTGCTTAATGATCTTGACGTCTGAACATCTGACGAACGCCAACGGAGGAAGGAATGTCCATTTCCTTCGACCCGACATTGCAAGCGTTGGGGTCGCACGGCGGCCGGAGTTGGAAGCACTGAGGCGAGTAGAATTGTAAGCTTACAATTTTTTCGTCCTTAGGCATCCTGCAGGTCTACGACCCTCAATACTTGAAGATCTGCCTCAGGCAAGCCTCATCAAGTTGGCACGTGGAGCCAGGCGATTACCAATGCAAGAAATCCGGTAGAGGAGGCGCAGAATAGAGCGCTGGAGCCCGCTTCGGCGCAACCTTGTAATTTGCAGAAGTATCTAATCTTGGATCTGGAGCCAGATCGAGCGCCTTACCAAAAGGTGGGTAGAGGTGTGCCAACTTTGGAGAAGGGGCCTGATGCGTCGGCAATATTATTGGGACGAGAGACAGGGAGACCTCTTTGGGGCTCCGGCGCCGACGCCTGCAGCTGCGAAGCGCCTAGGTCCGACCAAAAGGGAGGTTCCTAAGGAGCTACCCGTCCAGGCCGTTTCGCTTGGTTCTCTGGCACGGCGCTCAAGCCGCGACGAACTGGAAGATATGGTTAACGAGCTTGGCGATGAAGAACTTGCCCATCTCGTCGTTCGAGGCGTTCGCATTCTCAAGAGGCGCTTGGCCCGGAGAGGGCAGGGGGGTGGCCGCCGCGCTCCCAATGGCCTCCGGCAGAGCCCGTTGGATCGAGCGCTGCAGGAGATCGCGAGTGAACTTTCCAGCTTCGATGAACCGAGCGCAGACTGGTAGGCGGATTGTTGCAACTCTATTCTGTGCCCGTGTAGCTAGCGGTTAACCCGAGCTTGTTGGCCCGGTCGAGGAGCGATTTCACAGATGAAGCGGACCATCTGCTGCCTCCACGAGGAGCCCGCTCTCGCATCCTTTCTAACTGGGCTGCGATGTCACGTAGGGTGAGCTCAGGCGCGGCTATGGCAATGCCAGCGACGAGCGTCAGGAGGCGTTCGCTCGGCAGCCGGGGAGGGGACTTCGTTAAGAGCGCCGTTTCGGCCAGACCCTCCTTCACTAGACGTTTGGTGGTCCGGCGTAGTCGCTCCGCTGTCCATGACTGGCCTGAGGCATTGAGGATACGTGTTACGTCATCCCAGGTGTGTTGAGGGCGCAGACGGCGGACTGTAGGGAGCCATGTGTCGAGAGTTTCCAGAACCTCTTCAAGATGAGCGTGCGACCAGCCGGCTGCTGCCTTGCGAATTGCAATCGGGTCTCGCGCCCTCAAGCCGGGGTTGCCAGGAAGCTTTCCGCGCCGGGCCGCGGCCTTGATACCTGCCTTGGTTCGCTCGGCGATTAAGGACCGCTCCAATTGGGCGACGGCTCCCAAGACCTGTAGCGAGAACATGCCCTGTGGTGTTGTGGTGTCGATCGGGTCGCCCAAGGACCGGAAATGCGCGCCTCGGGCCTCCAACTGCTCGATGACCTCGAGGAGGTGCTTCACCGATCGCGCCAACCGATCAAGACGCACCACGACGAGTGTCTCTCCCGGCTGGATGCTGCGCAAAAGGCTTGCCAGAACGGGGCGGGTCCGCGAGGCGCCGGAGCCGAACTCCTGATGGACCACAAGGCAGCCGGCGGCCCAGAGCTCGTCCGTCTGAGGATCCGTGGCTTGGTCCTCCGTTGAGACACGGGCATAGCCGATTAAGTTGGCCTTAGAAGGGGAGGGGGCCTTCATCGTTGGAGAAACCTTGGAGTAGTCGCCTCAGGCTCAATGAAACGGACCGAGCTGATGCCTTACTTGAACGGATTTACGATGGTCAGACTGTCCTGAACTCGCTGGCCGTCTTGTAGGTCCTCCGAAAAGAGGGTCTCGCAGCCGGCACTGACTGCTGCGGCGACAATTAGGCTGTCATAGATCGAGAAGCCGTAGTGATTCATGACATTCAGCGCCATATCATGGGTATCGGTGGTTATTGGCTCGACCGCACAGAAATGCCGTACTCCAGCCAAGACCTCCCGGACATCGTCGAGATCCATCTTGAGCTTTCGGGTCATGACGCTCACGGCCTCGTTCAAGACCTGAACACTCACCGTGCCTCCCAAGGCCAGGAGAGCCTCGGCGCGATCAGCTTTGGCGGCATCCTCAGACAGCAGATACAAGACGACATTGGTGTCGAGAAAGGCCCTACCGCTCATTGGCCTCAAGCCGATCGAACTTGAACCCAGCGGGGAGGCGGCCACGGAACCGCCGCAGGCTTGCGAGGGTCTCGGCCGCATCAGGAGCTTTTGAGACCTCGAAGGAGCGCGATCCAGCAACGACGATTTCGATGTCGTCGCCTTCCTTCAGCTTCAACGCGTCGACGACGGCCGAGGGGAGGCGGACAGCAAGGGAGTTCCCCCACTTCGCTACCTGCATTATCTCCTCCATGATATACGAAATGTTCGATGTATATCTAATGCTTGAAGTACGGCGAAGCAAGACCAGTGCAGCCTGTCAAAGACCGCTGTTGTACAATGTCTGCGGATAGCCGCATCTGGCCATTTGCGGCCGTGGTTACAGCCACTCCGCGCTATAACATTGCGGAGACAGCCCTACGGTTCGGGCAGCAGATAGTTGCTGGGAAACAGCAGCGCTAAAGTACGCGGGAGCGTCTCCTCACAGGCAGTTGAAGGCACGTGCTCAACAGCCTGAAAACGGCTCAAATGGACCACTTCTGGCGTTACGAGCAACCGATCGTTTGCAAACGTCTTTCAAGCTATTTTGTTAATCAGCCGGGCAAGGACGCTCTTCCCATGGGCCCGCCAAAATGGCTTAAAATAAGGGCTTCCGCCGCCATTCAGGGCCTTCCATGATCTGAAGGGCGGCTACGAACCTGCTTGCTAGCGGCATCATCCTCGATCTCTGCGGATGGCGTTTGGCAAAGCGTCGGCGCGCCTCATCCTTCATTATAGCAATTCCTTGCTTTGCTTCTCCCTGCTAAGCTATGCCTTCTTGGATCAATAACTTAGCGTGAGGGTGCAAGCGTGGCTTTCGGCAGCAGGGCAGGGGAGTTTGACGACGAGCCATTCCTGGTGCCCCGCACCTACGCTCTGCCGGAGCTGCCGTGGGAGAGCATCGTCGGACGGCTCGAGCAGGTCGCCATTGCGGTCATGCGCTTCGATGCCCGGCTGGAGGCCTCAGGGCTTGCCGCCGGCTGGCAGTCGCGCTGCGACATGACCGAAGCCGTGCGCGCCCTGATCCTCGACGGCCACCTCGTCGATGTCGGTGACCTGGTGTTGCACGACGCCAGCATGGACGTGCGCCATCCCACCCACGAACTCACCCGCGCGGCGGCGGCCCTTCGGGCCCGTCGTACGGCGATGGCCAGGAAGGCCCCGTGGCCAATCTCGATTGATGGACTGGCGGCCCTGCGCGGCATCGGTCCCGTCACAGCAAACCCTGAAAGCTCTCGGAAGAAGGCAAAGCCGGATCCGGATGACGAGGAGGCCTACCCACCCTTTGCCAACGATGCCGATCCCTGGAAGGCGCACTTGGCCGAGATCGATGCTCTCTTGGACCGCACCGGCAAGGTACTGGCCGGCGAGATCCCGCTGCCCAGGAGCCGCTCGCATCTGGTCTACGATCCGGATCAGGACGAGGCCGAAAACGAAGATCTGTGGCTCGACCTCGTCAAACGGACATCCCATTGGCCGGCGGTCGCGGCCGCGGCGGTGGCCTGGCAGGCCTGGCTGGATCTCAACCTTTACACCCGCCTGCCCTGGCTCGGCCTGACCATGGCGGCCGCCATCCTGCGGGCGAGGGGGCTGACCCATCACCTACTGCCCTTGGCGGCCGGGTTCAAGCAGTCGAAGTTCCGGCCGCAGGGCCGGGAAGGGGCTCGCGAGAAGCTCGAGGGCTTCTGTCGAGTGCTCGAGGAGGCGCTGGCGATCGCCCACAAGGATCTCGACCGGCTGATCCTCGCCCGCGAGCTGATGAGCCGGGTGACCGCCAAGACCCGCAGCAACTCCAAGCTGCCGGAACTGGTCGAGCTGTTCCTGTCGCGTCCGCTGGTGACGGTGTCGCTCGCGGCCAAGCTCCTGAAGGTCACGCCCAAGGCCGTCGACCTGATGCTGGCGCAGCTTGGAGGGGCGCTGCCGCGCGAGCTCACCGGCCGCACCCGCTACCGCGCCTGGGGCATCGTGTAAGAATCACGTACCATTATCTTCAAGGGCACAATCTGCCAGCTTCTCCAGCACGACATCGCACTCGTTCCATGGTCCGCCGTCTCCGCTTTCTCGCTTTCGCTGTGCTCGCTCTGTATGCCTGCGCCCTTGCCGTGCTGTTCGTGAACCAGCGCAGCCTGCTCTACCCAGCCTCCGACCGGCGCACCACGGCTGCGGAGGCCGGGCTTTCCGGCTTTCAGGATCTGGTCCTCCAGACACCCGACGGCGAACGACTGGTGGCGTGGTGGAAACCGCCTCAAGCCGGCAAGGCGCTGCTCCTGTACTTCCATGGCAATGGCGGCAGCCTCTGGAACGGGCGCTTGCGCGCCCAGGCGCTGACCGCATCAGGCCGCGGGCTGCTGATGATCAGCTACCGCGGCTACTCCGGCTCGACCGGCGCGCCGACAGAGACGGGTCTGCATACCGATGCCCGCACGGCCTATGACTGGGTACGGCAATCGTATGAGGCCTCGCGCCTGGTCGCCTATGGCGAGTCCCTCGGCACCGGGGTGGCGGTGCGGCTGGCCAGCGAGCAGCCGCTGGCTGGCTTGATCCTGGATGCGCCCTACACCTCCACCGCCGATATCGCCAGCCTCACCTACTGGTATGTGCCGGTCTCCTGGCTGATGCTCGACCAGTTTCGCTCGCTCGACATCATTCAGCAGGTGACGGCGCCGATCTTGATCCTGCACGGCACGGACGACCGCACCATCCCGTTCGCGTTCGGCCAGCAGCTCTTTGAGGCCGCTCCCGAGCCGAAGCGCTTCGTCCGCATCGAGGGCGGGAGCCACACCCAAAACCTGGAGCAGGGCGGAATGACAGCCGTGGAGGACTTCCTCGCAGCGGTTGAGACGCGTCGGCCAGACCGCTCCACAGACAGCGCTGGCACGTCACGTCAACGGCCATAGATCCGATCATTCTCGCCATGGTTTTGCAGCATCAGCAGGAAGGCTGAGACGTTTCGCACGCGCAGCGCGATCCTGTTGTGCTGAAGCTGGTGCGGCCATGGGCCGAACCTCTCTCAGCTGATGCCACCCGGAAGCTTGACCGTAACTTCATACCGGTTTCAGCCATAGTCGTCGTGTTTGTTGAAGGTCTTGGCGCCGAATCGGTCGGCGCATCATAGGGCCTCAAATGACCCGCGCTCTGGCTATTGCCACTGCTCTCCTGCTTGCCAGCCTCTCCCACCCACCCACCGCACAAGCCGCCGACCCGGTTCACTTCTGGGATCTGCAACCACGATCTCTGCGCCTCTTGGTGGCCTCCCCGCAGGTGATGGTCACCCGCACCAAGACCGGATGGGATGCCTATTGCCGCTGCCCCGTCGTGCTCGCACCCTCAGAGATTCCCGAGGTGATGAAGAAGGCCATCGTGGCGGTCGAGGACAAGCGCTACTTCGACCACGGCGGGGTCGATGTTGTCTCCCTGCTCTCCGTGCTCAAAGGAGGCCTCAGCCGGGGTGGCAGCACGATTCCAATGCAACTGCTCAAGAACCTGGTGTTCCATGATCTGCGCGCCAGTGACGTGCTCACGCGTCTTGAGCGCAAAGGCGCAGAGGTCTGGTACGCCGGCCTCTTTGACGAGGCGGTCGGCAAGGAGGAACTCTTGGCCGCCTATCTCAACCAGATTGAGTTCGGCGGACGCGATATCGTGGGGCTGTATCGGGCCAGCCGGCACTACTTCCGCAAAGACCCTCAGGATCTGACACTCTACGAGGCGGCACTTCTGGCCGGCATGGTCAAAGCCCCAGCCCGCCTGAACCCGCTTCGGGAGAAGACCCGCGCCCAGGCGCGTGAGCGTGCGCTTCTCGTCCTGAGGCTGATGGCGGAGCAGGGCCTGATCACCGACAGGGAACGCCGCCAGGCTGAGAAGGCAGGCATCCGCCCTGGCCTGCTGCCGGAGTTCAAGATCCAGCCGCAGGCCTTCACCGAATGGGTCGTAGAGACCTGGGGGGACAAGTACGTGCAGCCGGGAGAGACGGTCCGGTTCTTCGTCACCTTGAACCCTCGCATCCAGCACATGGCGGAGCACCAGCTCGGCAGGCTCGTCAAGGCTGGGGCTGTCCCGCCCGCGTATGACGCCGGCGCGGTGATGATGGCTCCGAACGGACGGGTGCAGGCGATGGTCGGCACGGTCGAGTGGGCGCAGCGGCAGTTCAACAATGCCGTGAAGGCCCGTGTGCAGACCGGCTCGACGGCGAAGCTGCCGCTGCTGATTGCCGCGTGCGAGGCCGGCAAAACCCCTGAAAGCCGCGTCCTCGATCAGCCCGTCACAGGCGACTGGCCTTCGAACGGCGAACTGGGCTACCGCGGCTGGACGACGGTGAAGGAGGCGATGGCCTCGTCACGCAATGCCGCGGCGGTGCGGCTGGCGCGAGAGATCGGAGCCGACACCCTCGCGGACGCCAGCCGACGTATCGGCATCGATCCTGGTCCGACGGATGATCCAAGCTTCATCCTCGGTTCCTACTCGAGCAATGTCCTGACCATGACAGCAGCTTACGCGTCTGTGGCCAATGGCGGCTACCGGGTCACCCCGGCGGGATTGCTCGCGGTGGTCGACGGGCGCGGCCAGGTCAGGGCTGACTTTCTGACGACCATGCGCAAGAGGGTCATCCCGGAGGCATGTGTCGGGCCGACCCAGACGGTTCTCCGCGAGGTGGTTCAGAACGGCACCGGGCGCGCGGCCCGGTTGAACGACTGGGCGACCTACGGCAAGACCGGGACGTCAACCGGCAACACCGATGCCTGGTTTATCGGCTGGAGCGAGCAGCGGGTGCTCGGGATCTGGATGGGCCGGCGGCACGGCGAGACTGGGCCCGCTCTTGCCGGCGCTGGTGCGCCCGCGGCTTACTTCGGACGTGTTGCCAACGCGGTGAATGAATGGGCTGACCGTCAGCAGAAACGTGAGGAGCAACGACTGGCGAGCACGCGTAGCAAGCGGCATGCTGAACCAGGACAGATTGCGGATTGGCTCTCTGTGCTCCGGCCGTCCGTGACCCTCCCGAAGGGTCTATCGGCCCACGATCCGGTTCTTCGAGGGAAAAGGACGTGAGCCCTTCACGTCTGGACAGGGGGCGCGCATGACGACGTTGACACAAAGCCTTCGTGTGGCGGCTGCGTTGGTTGGCTTGTGCCTGTGCCTACCGGCCACCGCGGCCGAGCCAGAGAGTTGCCCAGGATTGATCGCCTCACGGGAGGCTCTGTTCTCCTGGGCTGCCTTGCGTCAGGACGAGGTTGGCCTGACGTTTGTTGGGCACGCCACCTTCCTGATCGAGACGCCGCACGGGGTGCGGATTGCTACCGACTACAGTGACGGCAGCCGCCCTTCCATCACCCCTGACGTGGCTACCATGAACAAGGCCCATTCCACCCACTTCAGCTATCACCCCGATCCAGCCATCGAGCACGTGCTGCGGGGCTGGAACCCGGCCGGAGGTCCCGCCGTCCACGACCTGACGGTGCAGGATGTGCGCATCCGGAATGTCTCGACCAACATTCGGAGCTTTGACGGAACGACGGAATACGACGGCAACTCGATCTTCGTGTTCGAAACCGCTCAGCTGTGCATCGCACACCTGGGTCACCTGCACCACACCCTCTCGCCCGAGCACCTGAAGAGGCTGGGGCGGATCGATGTTCTGCTGGTGCCGGTGGATGGTGGCTACACGCTCGAGACATTTGACATGATGGAGGTGCTGCGCGCCATCAATGCACCGCTGATGATCCCAATGCATTTCTTCGGGCCATCAACCCTCAACCGCTTTCTCGCCTCCGCTCGCGCGTACTTCCCGGTGGAGTTCAGCGACACGGCGGCCATTACCCTCTTGCGCGCCACGCTGCCGAAGAGCCCGAAGATCCTGGTGCTGCCGGGGCATTGAGTGGTAGCTGGGCTCTGTTGCATTAACTTCCCGAGACACAATCCGTAGCGGCGTCACTCTGATCAAGAGCTACTACATCCAGTGGCTTGACAGGTTAGTGCAACAGAGCCCCCTCATATGAGGCATATCGCGTCAAGGCTGGTGCGCGGCAACGGAACGGCTTGCAAACGACATCAGGATCGGCCTCGCGGTCGACTGCGGAACAAGTCCACATCACCTCATATCCGGTCGGCTCGCGTGGAGCCTGCACCCATATCCCGCATGCACGGGCCAGTCTGCGAGGCTGTCGGAGGATGGAACCCATCTTTTTGACGGCATCAAAGCCCTGGGGGCTGCCGGTCCACATCCATCCTGCTTCGTCGCGAGCAACGATTGCCGCTACGCGTCGAACTCTGGGCTAACCCTTGATGACCGCTCCCTCCGGCACCAGCCCCTGCGTCACATATCGCCACAGGGCGATCATCAGCTTGCGCGCGAGCGCAACGATCATCGTGCGGCGAATGCGCCCCCGGCCGGCACCAACGCGCTCTTGGAACCAGCGGGCGAGGTCACTCTCGGGCTGGTGCCGCAGCCACAACCAGGCCAACTCGATGGCCGTCCGGCGGGCGCGTGGGTTGCCCGATCTCTGAATGCCTTGATCGCGGCTGACCGAGCCACTGTTCCACGGACTGGAGGCCAGACCGAGATAGCCGGCAATCTCGCGCCGGTTCTGAAAGCTGCGGAAGAAGACCTCATTCGCCAGAACGCTGGCGATGGTCAGGCCAATGCCGCGCAGCCGGCTCAGCTGAGTGGCTCCGGTGGCCGCTTTCTCAGCCGCTTGGTGCTGTTCGGCCTCAACCTCCGCAATCATGTCGATTACTTGCCATAAGCGGCGGCACTCCCGCTCGATCTCGGCCTTCAGGCAGAGCGTGAGAGCCCGCCCATCGGCCGTTCGCAGCTCTGCAAGCCGCTCGCGCCAATCGCGCCGTGTTGGAGCAAAGTCGCGGATGCCCTGAGTCATCAGCAGCCCTTTGATCCGGCTCGTATGCTGGCCCCGCTCAGTCACGAGCCGGGCGCGCTCCCGGCTCCGGCGGCGCTCATCCTCGTGCTCTGGGCTGGGGACCCGCACCACTCGGCAAACCCGCGGCTCCCCGCGGTCGAGGGCCATCAAGGTGCGCATCAGCGCCGCGGCATCAAGCCGATCCGTTTTGGCGCGGCGCGACCGGCGGTCGACCAGAATGCTGGCTGCATCCAGAACACGGTTGTCGATGCCAGACGCGCACAAGAGACGGTGGAGCCAGAAACCGTCATAGCCTGCTTCATAGCAGGATATCACGTGCACCGGACGCGCCAGGGCCGCTTGGGCCTGATCGCGCTTGCGTTGGATCAGCGTGAGCAACTCCTCAGTGTCGCCACCGGCCAGGCGATGCAGGCTGACCTTGTCAGCCGCGGGGGAGTGCAGCGCGACCAGCCAGGTTGCCTTGCTCAATTCCAAGGCCACGAAAAGTGTGACAGGCTTCTCGCCGACGGGCGGCAGAGCAATGGATGAGAGGTCCATGAGGCGTCTCCAGGGTTCGGATCTCGGACCCCGAAACCCTATCCGAGTTCCGCTGTCCGTCGCCTCATAGGATCTTTATGCAGGTTGCTCGCCTGAGGCCGGTCACCTACTGTCAATGGCTTAGAGGTAAGAGTGACCCGCCGAAACAGCGCCGACTGGCTTAAGCTGACGATGCCGGGGCGGGGGCAGCCTTGATGGAAAGGTGAGCAAGCCCGGATGAGCAAGCCAGAGCGCGCGTCCCTGCCCGCATTAATCATCCTGTCCCTTGTGCTCATGCCGTGGGGCAGCGCCGCTCAAGCCCGTGGCAACAGTCACCTCCCCGGCCACTATGGTCACGCCAAACCGACACAGGCATGGGATCTCTATTGCAGACGTACGCCTGCCGCATGCGCAGTTGACGCCAATGAGCCGACCCGGATCCGCCTGACCCCACAGCTTCGTCAGCTGGTGACGGCAGTCAACCGGCAGGTCAACGCCCGGATCCAGCCGCGTTCAGATCAGGAGCTGTGGAAGGTCGAGGATCGGTGGAGCCTGCCATTGCGTGGCTATGGGGATTGCGAGGACTACCAACTCTTGAAGCGCACCCTTCTGGTCGATCTTGGCATTCCGTTCCGATCGCTGCGCATGACGGTGGTCTTAGATGAAAGTCGCAGGGGACACGCGGTCCTCATGCTCAGAACCATCGCATCCGACCTCATTCTCGACAACAGAATGGATCGGGTGAGGCCTTGGTATGAGACGGCCTACACGTACATCAAACGGGAAAGCCAAACCGGCCCTGGCTGGGTCTCGCTCGGGTGGGCGGTTCGGCCTCGCGGAGCAGCTGACCATCCCCCGGACTTTGCCGACAAAGGCTGGATCCCGCCGTCCTCCGCGCGGACCCGCAGTCGGTAACATAGGAATGTTTGATCCCGGGGTTTGATGGTGCACGATTCCCTCCTGAAGGGAGGGATGCGCTTCTCTCTGCGGCTGCTCGAGGTCAAGCGCGGTTAGATGCGGCATCCATTTCCCTCGGGCCAGACGCCTTTCGCAGAGCCTCGCGTCTCGCCGGGATCGGCTCTTCACCCTCTGACGTTTGCGGAGCCTGTTTAGCATCTTCCTTCCCCTGCCCTGCCTGTTCGAGTGGGAGCGGTGATATCTCTGGGTTTTATGGCGCATGGTGATCAAGCAGCGGAGGGGCTCTTGGTTTGACGTTGCAGGGCTTGTGTATTCGCGCAGGTGACCGGACGATCGTCGCGGCTTCCGATGCCTCGCACATCCGTGACCGATGCGCCAAATGTCATTTGGAACGCCAGGCCGAACCATACGATTGTTTAAACAAGGAACGGCCCAACAGAACCGCTCTCAACGACGAGGAGGAAGTGCCATGGATCACAAATTCACGGCTGGGCAACTTGTGCGCCCGCGCGAGAAGCTTGTTGAAAATACTGGCATCTACGAGATCCTGCGCCCTCTTCCATGTGGATCAGACGGAGAGCCACTCTACCGGATCAAGGCGGCGAGCGGACCAATTGAACGCGTGGTGCGCGAGGCAGATATCCTGCCGGCTTCAGGCTCCTCGATGGGCTCGGGCTGAAGGAAGTTCGGCCGACCGCCAGACTCGATCCCTCCGCTTTTGCAATCCCATGCGTCCATGCTCAGCAAGGCTGTGGAGATGCCGACCGCGCGGCCTGGGAGCACTTTCCACCGTCTCACTCAGCACCGCAGTCGAGCGTGGCGGGACGATCATCTGAGCATCAGGATGGCGCTGGGCGAGTGGACCGGTGGTCTGATCGAGCAATGGCTCGACCTGCGAGCCGTCATCGGCATCGCTCGTGGCCAGGACCGATGCAAGGGTCTCTCCAGTCTCAGCATCGATGCCAATGGGCGCCTGAATAACGTCCGGGACTCACCGGTCAGAAGCAGCTGGGCTTACAAGATCATCCAACCTCTTAAGGTCCGCTCACGTTGCAAACACCTGCGACCGCCGAAAGAGCGTAGTTGTTCAGTCCCGGCATTTGATGGACCGGGTCAAAGGTGAAGCGTTTGGGCTCCTGTGTCCAGCATTTGCAGATGAACTCGTAGGGTGTGAGGCCCCTGAGGGTCTTCAGCCTTCGGCCGAAGTT